>JAUNAE010000112.1:3195-10141 GCA_030527765.1 Eubacteriales bacterium | reverse complement strand
TCCAGAGGCAAGAAATCCGCCTGAGGTGACATAAGTCAGGGGTTCACGTAAAAATAGTGCACCATAGTAAAGATAAGATACTTTTTCTATGTGAGGAGGTTGTTGAGAGAGGGTACCGATGACAGAATGGTACACCCCAAAAAGCGGAAAAGAGATGCTAGAATAAGATCATCAAAAACGTCGAGAGAAACTCACAAATAAGGAGGAAAAAACATGAACTTCAAGAAAACTTTAGTAACAGTTGCAGCAGCTGCAATGATGACAGCAGCATTGACAGGTTCTGTATCCGCAGCAGACACAAAAGAGATCGCAGTTATGGTTCCAAGTGCTGACCACGGCTGGACAGGTGCAGTTCTTACTTACGCTCAGGAAAAAGTTGATGCAATCAACGCTGAGGGTGGAGATTACACCGCAAAACTTTACGCTGCAACAGATGTTGAGAACCAGATTCAGCAGGTTGACGACCTTCTGTCCAATACCGCTTCTCTGGGTGGAATCGTAATCCTTCCATATGACAACGGTCTTCAGTCTACTCTGGAAAAAATCGCAGCAGCAGACGTTCCGTTCGTACAGTTCGACCGTGTTATCAACAGTGATGTAATCGATGCAAAAGTTGTTGCTAACGTAAAAGGTGATAACGAGGGTATCGGATATGAGACCGCTAAGAGATTCATCGAAGATGGTCTTACCAAAGATGACTATGTATATGAGATGATCGGTGACAACTCTTCTGTACCGGAGCTTCGTTCCAAAGGTTTCAGAACCTATCTTCAGGAGCAGGGATGGTCTGACGAGGAAATCGATGCAGTTGTTGTAAAATCTGCAGCTACCGGCTGGAGCCGTGACACAGGAAAAGAGCTCTTCGAGTCCTGGTTCGGTTCTGCACAGTGTGATACTTCCAAAACAAACTGGATCTTCACACATGATGATGAGATCGCAATGGGCGTTATGGAGTCTCTGAACGGTGCTGCACTTGATGAGACCAAGAAAGAAGAGTTCCTTGCAAACTTCAAAGGCCTTGGCGGTTCTTCAGGTCTTTCCGAGATCTATGCAGTTCTGAAAGACAAACATCAGACAATCGCTCGTCCGGAAACATACGATCTGTTCTCTGTAACTTATGACCCGGCTATGATCCAGCAGGCAGTTCAGGTAATGGAAGACAGCTTAAGCGGAGCAACTGATATCGAGCAGGATTATGTAATCCCTGTACACGTTGTAGATTCTGAGAACGTTGGCGAGTACACACCATTCGGTACCTACGACGAGAAAGAGTGATCAAAGAGATCGCCTGAAACATATTGAAAAGCACACAGGAGTAAAGAATCTCGAAGATTCTGTAACCTGACAAACAACAGGACAGAGCAGGAATCTGCTCTGTCCTTCTTCCAAGAAGAGAGGAACAATTGTGTTCCTGAGAAAAAGAGGAACCATCGTGTTCCTTATCAAAAAAGAGGAACAACAAATGTTCCGGAAAAAGAGGGGTGACATTGTGGAACTATTAAAAATGGAGCATATACAAAAAGCATTCTTTGGTGTCACTGTGCTGAATGATGTCTCCTTCTGTGTTGACAAAGGAGAAGTTCACGCACTGCTTGGAGAAAACGGAGCAGGAAAATCGACTTTAATGAATATTCTTGCCGGAGTATACACCAGAGATCACGGTGACGTAACTTTTGATGGAAAGCATCTGTCAAATGGTTCCATCGCTGATGCAGAAAATGCGGGAATTGCATTTGTACATCAGGAATTAAATGTTTTTAACGACTTACGAGTATACGAAAATCTGTTTTTGGGAAAAGAAAAAACAAATGCTTTTGGAAAATTGAAAAAAAGAGAGATGATCCAGGAAGCCAGAGAGCTTCTGGAGGAGATGGGTGTCGATATTGATCCGACAGCAGTCGCAGGACATCTGGATACCGGTAAGAAACAGCTTCTTGAAATTGCCAAGGCGCTGCATTCCAATGCCAAAATGATTATTCTGGATGAGCCTACCACCGCACTCAACAATGAGCAGATTGATCATCTCTTTAACCTGGTTGGACGTCTGAAAGAAAAAGGAACTTCTTTCATTTTCATCTCCCACAAGATGCCGGAGATCTTCCAATTGTCCGACCGATATACAGTACTTAGAAACAGCCGTTTCATTCACAGTGGACGAATTGCCGATGCAACTGCAGAGGAAGTAACAAAATACATGGTTGGTGAGAGCTTCGATGGAGCTGATATGTACGAGCCGAGACCTCTTGGAGAGGAAATTTTCCGTGCGGAAAACATTACCGGCGAAGGCTTCCATGACGTTTCATTCTCACTGAAAAAAGGAGAAATCCTTGGATTCACCGGACTTCAGGGAGCAGGTGCTTCCGAAGTTATGCAGGCAGTATTCGGAGCAGTTCCGGTTACAGCAGGCGGAATGAAAATCTTTGGTCAGGATCTGGCAGGCGGAAGTATTCACAAAGCCATGAAGGATAAGATCGGTATGGTAGCAGCCAACCGAAAAGAAAACTCCGTAATCCCGGATATGACGCTTCTGGAAAATATGTATCTTTCCCGTCACACCATTGACAGCAAGAGACAGCATATTTTCAAGAAAAAAGAAAATCAGAAATTTGATGATTACAAGAAAACACTGAACATCAAAGCAAATGCTTCCAGTGACATGATCACCAGCCTTTCCGGTGGAAATCAGCAGAAAGTTATTCTTGCCAGATGGCTGAATACCGAAGCAGAGCTCCTTCTTCTGGATAACCCGACACAGGGTATCGATGTAGGAGCAAAAGCAGAGATTTATCGTCTGATTCTGAAACTTGCAGAGGAAGGCAAGACGATTATCGTCAATACGTTGGAGATACCTGAAATTCAAAAAATCGCGGACAGATGCATCGTGTTCTATCATGGCGGTGTGGCAGTAGAGCTGCCTCATGAGAAAATTAATGAAGAAACCGTAATGATGTATGCAACCAATGCAGTTTTCCAGCAACAGGAAAAGGTGGAGTGAACACATGGGAAAGAAAATTAAGAAATTATGGGATGAATACAATTATATCGTAGTATTTGTAGTGATCTTTGCAGTATATCTGATCATCAATGGATCTCAGACGACCTGGACAACCGTTACCAATATTTTCCTGCACAGTGCGATTCTCGGAACAATCGCTGTAGGTATGGGACTGATTGTTCTGACCGGTGACATCGATTTGTCCGTTGGATCTTCCTTCGTATTTGTCGGTGGTCTGACCATTCTCTTCTACAACAAAACAGGCAGCATTCTTCTGACAGCACTTTGCGGAATTGTTCTTGGAGCACTCTGCGGTCTGGTCAACGGTTTCTTCGTTGGTAAACTGAAAATGCCGTCCTTTATCGTAACTCTGGCAACCATGCTGATCTATCGTTCTGTTTCTCAGTACATGATGAACGAGATGGGCGAGACCAGATATCGTGTCGATGCAACCAAATCCAGCTATCAGACACTGTTCAACTTTGGTAATGGATCCTTCCTTACCATCGGATATATTGTAATTCTGTTCCTTCTGGTGGCAGTTCTCATGATCTACATGACCACATCTACCAAACTTGGTAAAAGAATCTACGCACTTGGAAGTAACGAGAAAGCAGCAAACCTTGCAGGTATCAACGTTGTTCTCACAAGAATTACCGTATTTGTTCTGTGCGGTGCACTGACCGGTCTTGCTTCCTTCCTGAAAATTGCAAAGGATACTTCCTTTGACCCGGCAACTTCCGGAAAGAACTTCGAACTGTACGCAATCGCATCTGTTGTTATCGGTGGAATAAGCATGGCAGGTGGTAAAGGTAACCTGACGGGTGTTATCTTCGGTACCATGTCCTTCACTCTGATCGATAAGATTATCACAGCTCTTGGAATGAACGCACTTCTGAACGATACCGTAAAAGGTGCAATTCTTCTGATCGCAGTCGGAATGCAGATGATCAGAAAGCACGAAGATTAATTTGACTTTGAACATTTAACAACCAGAACATACAAAATGACACAGGAGGATTTTGACAATGGGAAGATTATTAACCTTAACAACCTGCCAGTGGGCAGACCTTACAATTGACGAACTTTGCGGACTTGCAAAAAAGATGGGTTATGACGGACTGGAGCTTGCATGCTGGGGAAATCAGCTGGATCCAAAACGTGCTGCACTGGATGACGAGTACGTTGCAGAGGTAAAAGCAACTCTGGAAAAACATGACATGAAAGTAGAAGCTCTTGCTGCACACATCATTGGACAGTGTGTTGGAGATTATGATGATCCTCGTCTGAACAACTTTGCACCTGCAGAGCTGGCAGATCAGCCGGATGCTATCCGTGCCTGGGGCATTGAAACCATGAAATATGTTGCAATCGCAGCGAAGAAACTTGGCGCTTACGTTGTAACCGGATTCACAGGTTCCCCAATCTGGAAATATCTCTACTCCTTCCCGCAGACAACAGAGGAAATGGTAGAGAAGGGATTCCAGGAAGTTTACGATCTCTGGGTACCGATTCTGGACGTATTCAAAGAGAACGGAATCAAATTTGCTCACGAAGTACATCCGGGTGAAATCGCATTCGACTATTACTCCACCAAACGTCTTCTGGAAAAATTCGCAGATCGTCCGGAGTTCGGAATTAACTTTGACCCAAGCCACCTTGTATGGCAGGGAATTAACCCGGCAGTATTCCTGGAAAGCTTTATCGACCGTGTATACCACGTTCATATGAAAGATGCAGCAGTAACACTGGATGGCAAGACCGGTCTTCTCGGATCCCACATCGACTTCGGTGATCGCAGAAGAGGATGGAACTTCAGAAGCCTTGGACATGGCGATGTAAACTTCGAGGAAATCATCCGCGTTCTGAACGACTATGACTATCAGGGACCTCTTTCCGTTGAGTGGGAAGATTCCGGTATGGAGCGTGTATACGGTGCAACTGAGGCTGCAGCATTCGTTCGCAAGATTGATTTCAAACCATCTGATGTAAAATTCGATGACGCAATCAGCAACTGATAAATAAGAATTGTTAATAGGAAAACTACTGTAATCTAATCGATTAGGGGGCAATATTATGGGCAGAAAATATCTTAGATATGGTATGGTAGGCGGAAGCCTTGGAGCATTTATCGGCGGCGTTCACAGAAAAGCAATCGCACTGGATGAGACTGCACAGTTAGTAGCAGGCTGCTTCTCCAGCCACGAAGACAAGAACAAAGAATGCGGCGAGTTCTATCGTCTGGATTCTGACAGAATTTACGCAGACTATGAGGCAATGGCAGAGGGTGAGTCCAAGAGAGAAGACGGAATTGATTTCGTCTGCATCACAACTCCAAACAACACTCATTATGCTGTAGCAAAATGTTTCCTGGAGCATGGCATTCATGTTTCCTGTGAGAAACCACTGTGCTTCACAGTAGAAGAAGCAAAAGAACTGCAGCGTCTGGCAGATGAGAAGGGACTTCTTTTCTGCGTGACCTATACTTACACAGGCTACAATATGGTAAAACTTGCTCGTGATCTTGTAAGAGCAGGAGAGATCGGTGAAGTTATCAACATCAACTGCGAGTATCTGCAGGAGTGGCTGATCGATTCCATCGGAGCAAGCGACAGCGCAACAAGCAAAATGTCTGTATGGCGTGCAAACCCGGCATTCTCCGGCCAGTCCAACTGTGTTGGTGATATCGGAACACACGTAGAGAGCGTTGTAAGCTACATCACCGGACTTCATGTAACCAAAGTTGCAGCAGTGCTGGACAAATTCGGACAGGAACTGGATCTGAATGCAAATATGCTGGTTGAGCTTTCCAATGGTGCACACGGTGTAATCAGCTCCTCACAGGTATGCGCAGGACATGCAAATGGTCTTGTAATCCGTATCTTCGGTACCGAGGGTGCAATTGAGTGGCATCAGGAAGATCCGAACTACCTGACACTGGAGAAGAAGGGCAAACCGATTCAGACCTTCGACAGAGGCTGTGGATATATTGAAGGACGTGCAGCTGATGTGAACCGTATTCCATCCGGACATCCGGAAGGACTCATGGTTGCATTTGCAAACATTTATCAGTCCTTTATCAACGCAATTCTGAAAAAAGTCAACGGCGAAGAGCTGACCGAAGCAGATCTGGACTTCCCGGATGTTACTTACGGCGTACGCGGCGTAGAGTTCGTTACAGCAGTTGTAAAGAGCGACAAAGCAAACGCAGCATGGACAGAACTGTAATATAATTTGGGGACGGGGCTAATGGCACGCGTGCCAAAAGCCCCGTCCCCGTGAGAACCGTCTCAATTCCTTGGAAATAGAGGAGTTGAGGCGGTTTATTTTTTTCTGACAACCCGAAAAACCAGCTCCAAGGTGCGGAGCTGGTTTCTGGGGGATAAACGTTATGTGTTTCTTGTGTATATGGATTGTCAGTGGATTGAATGCAGACAAACAACGAAACATGTTGTAAATGTCCGCGCTGCTGTGGGATTAATCATCGCCGGCTATGTGTCCCGCGTATCCCCAGACCATGTAACCAATTACGAGAGTGATCGCTGCAGCGATAATTCCGGAAGAACTGTCAAATGCTGCATCCGTAAAGGAAACATAGAAGGTAAATACGGCGATCGCTAAAATCAGACCGCCAATATAGCGGAGTGCAGAAGCAAGTTTGTAATGTGGATAGTCACGGAAAAACAACATGAGATCGCCTCCTTCGCTTAGTTCTCTCTTTTTGCTGGAATGTGAGCTGTGCACAAATAAAAATACGGCACAGCATCAAGATTTCTTTTTAATAATGTATAATAAATAAAAGCCTGTGTCAAGAATATACAGAAAATAAAACATAAGATACAAAATATAAAGAGAATAATTGTGGGTAATTACAAGGTGATCGAATAATTTGTCGTGGGGGCGGGGGGTTTGTGCCCGCGGGCCCAAAACCCCGCCCCCCCCCACCCGAAC
>JAUNAE010000112.1:0-3185 GCA_030527765.1 Eubacteriales bacterium | reverse complement strand
TTTTTTGTTTTTTTTTTTTTTGGGGGGGGGGGGGGGGTTTGGGGCCCCCCCCCCACCCCCCCCCCCCCCCCACGACAGGAACACTGTCCCCATGGCAAGATAGCACCTCATGTGATATGATGATTCTGTATAGATTGCGAGAATGCAACGCATGAAACAATCGACTTTTTTATTACTATGTACTGAGGTGTCGTTATGTCGCAACAAAAAGAACAGGCAAGAATTTATTTTCTTGATACGGCAAAAGGTCTGGCAATGATTCTGGTCATGCTGGGGCATTATACGAATATTCCACGGGAAGTGAATCTGTGGCTTTCCGGTTTTCATCTTCCGGTGTTTTTTCTGGTCACGGGAATGCTGTATTCTCTGAAGAATGAGCAAACGGAATCCACAAAGATACTGATACGCAAAAAAATCAGGGGTATTCTTGTTCCATATCTCTGGTTTTCCCTGATTACAATGGTTTGGCATGGGATTCATGTGGCGGCCGGCAGGCAGCCGGTTTCCCTTCTGTGGAATGCACTTTTGGACACGGTGGTTCTTCGGGGAATGGGAGCGTTGTGGTTCTTGCCGGTGACCCTTTTCGCACAGATTCTTCTGATTCTTGTTGTGAAACGATGGGGAATGGCAAAGAGTGGAGTTCTTTTTACCGTGTTGGCTCTGATCGGATACCGGTGTTACACCTTCGGGACCGGGGGATGGATCCTTGAGGAAAGTAAGATTGGAGTACTATATGTAGGGGAATTTCTCATCAAGGGGCTGATAGCTGCCTGCTTCATGTGTTATGGAGGGATGTTAGAGGATTTTCTGGAAAAAAGATTCGATTTCTTTTCTGTCTCAACGGATGTCCGGGTAACAGGGAAAAGCCGTTCATGGATTCTGCCGGCAGCAGGAGTACTTCTTTTTGGGGTGACATTTCTGGAGATCCCACTGGGACAGATTCGAGATTTGAATCACCTGAACATTGGCAGTCTGCCGGTATACCTGTGCCTTGGAACATGCGGAGCCCTTGGACTCTTGATTCTGTGCAGATATCTGCCGGAATGCAAGGCACTTACGAAGATTGGAAAACATTCGCTGATTATCATGGCGACGCATGTAAATCTGCCGGTGATGGCATGGCCGATGAAACTGGGGGAAAAACTTGTCGGGATACTTGCCATTACCAAAGGAGCGGAAATTTTTACTTTTGCTGTCACGATGATTCTGGCATTGGCAGTGGAATACATGCTCATTTATCTGATTCCGCGATACATGCCTTTTTTGATAGGGAAAAAGTATCGGTAGAAAGGGGAAAGTTATGAAGAAAATACTTGTATTGGATGCCTGTGTGCGAAGAGAAGAATCCCGCACCCTGCGTCTGATGAATCAGGCAATGGAAACATTAAAAACAGAAAATCCGGAATGGGAGTTTCAGGTGCTGAATTTGTGCGACCTGCACCTCAACTATCTTGATACAGAATCTCTGAAAGCAAGAGATGAACTGTTATCCAAAAAAGAATACGATCACGATCGCTTTCGCTTCGCAAGACAGTTTCGGGATGCAGACGGAATCATCGTGGCAGCACCTTTCTGGGATCTTTCCATACCTGCTGTGTTGAAAGTCTATATAGAGAATGTTTCCGCAGACGGCCTGACATTCTATTGTGACGAAGAAGGAATGCATGGAATGTGTAAGGCAGAGTGGATGCTGTACCTGACAACCAGAGGGGGGATCTGGCAGGGAAATCCAATGGAACAGGGTATTTCCTATATGAGATCACTGAGTGAGTTCTTTGGCATTCCGAAGTTTTACGAAGTGAGCGCAGACGGAGTTGACATTGCAGAGCTGGATGCTGAGGAAATTATGAAAGACGCTCTGAAGAGAACCGCAGAAATCTGTAAGATGAACACAGATAAGCAGTGAAGCAGCCTGCGGATCGCAGAGTTCGGCAGAAGAAAGTTGCTTCGCAACTGCCGAACTTGCGCAAATTCTCTTACGAGATTCGCGTTTAATTTATCATGTAAAGCCTGTAATAAGGAAGAGAGGGAAATATTTATGGGACATGTGTATTCAGAAGATGGGAAATTGTATCATATCCAAGTGAAACCAGGAGATGTTGGAAAGTATGTGATCCTGCCGGGAGATCCCAAACGGTGTGAAAAAATTGCAAAATATTTTGACAACCCGGTGAAGATTGCAGACAGCCGGGAGTACGTGACTTATACCGGATATCTGGATGGAGAAAAAGTGTCGGTTACTTCTACCGGAATCGGCGGCCCATCCGCGGCGATTGCCATGGAAGAACTGGTACAGGCAGGGGCAGATACTTTTGTACGTGTTGGAACTTGCGGCGGGATGGAACTGAATGTCAAAGGGGGAGACATCATTGTTGCAACTGCGGCGATTCGGGCAGAGGGTACAAGTAAAGAGTATGCACCAATTGAGTTTCCGGCAGTGGCAAATCTGGATGTGGTAAATGCCCTCGTAGCAGCAGCTAAAGATCTTGGAGCAACTTGTCACACGGGAGTTGTGCAGAGCAAGGACTCCTTTTATGGACAGCATTCTCCGGAGACGAAACCGGTTGGCTATGATTTGCTGAATAAATGGGATGCATGGCTCAGACTTGGATGCCTTGCTTCTGAGATGGAATCTGCCGCTCTCATGACAGTTGCAAGTTATCTGAGGGTTCGCTTTGGTGCAACATTCCTTGCGGTTGCGAACCAGGAACGGGCAAAAAAAGGACTGGACAACCCTCAGGCGCATGATACAGATCTTGCAGTGAGAGTGGGAGTAGAAGGTCTCAGAAAACTTATCGAGCTGGATCGTGAGAAAAATAGATAAAACAGAACAAATATTCGAAAGAGTGCTTAACGAACAATTGGTTTGGGTAGTGTACAAATAGTTGGGGAAAGCACAGAAAACAGGTACCGCTTTTCATCGAATGGCATCTCGTATTCAAGCAGGAAAGATGGCGATGTTACAGGATTAAAGATGTTGGAAGTTTCCTTTTTCGTGGAAACGCCGAAGTGTTTTATTGTGTGCGAAAACTGAATTGGCAGGTTTTATGGACAAATCGGGGTCAGGAATTTGAAAAAGGAATTTCTGACCTCGATTTTTGGAAAGGAGGAAACACTATGACAGATATAGATACAATTATGAGAATGATTTCCTGGCACAGTGAAGAAAGTGAGCAGGAAGAAGG
>JAUNAE010000601.1 GCA_030527765.1 Eubacteriales bacterium | reverse complement strand
GGCTGCATTGGAGTAAGGCATCCCAAGCTTGTTGAGCGCTATGTGCGCACAGGAAAAGCCCTGGCCTTTGACAAAATCAAGCCGCTCCTCCAAGGTCTCTGCCTTTATCGTATCATGTAATCTTATTCCTATATTCATAGCTCTCTCCTAACCATCCTGCAGCTCTCAGATGCGCATAAAAAATCCACCCATTCCCCATTTGCCTTCCGCCAATAATCCTGATGCATAACATCGGAACATCGCCTCGGGAATATCGGGAATGAATGGAATTCCTACATAAATGATTTAATTGTGCTGCAATCCTTTACGGTATATACCTGGAAAATACCTTCTCATAGTGAAATCCCAGCAGATACATCATGAGCGCCACACCAAAATTCAGAGTGATAAAATTTACGATCACGCTTGTGAAAAGGTTCAGGACTACGACTGCAAAAACAATCAGGCCCATCAGCACGGTTTCCACTATATTGACATACGACATAAAGAACGCGTATTTGATTGTGGCGAACACCCCATTGTAGAATCGGGACTGAATCGCAAATACATAGAGAAGGGTTGCACTGTACACTGCTGCAAAGAACAGTGACACCGCCCAGAGGATTCTTGCCACAGGGCTCTTCATCTGGTTCCAAAAAATGATAGAGAACAGCAGCATCGCTCCGGCTGCAAGATAGATGAGCCAAATCAGAGTTGCCTGCTTAAAGTTTTCCTTGAAGGAGGCAAAAAAGTTCTGAATTGGATAGCCATCGTCATTTCGAAGCTTCCTTGTGCTGTAAATCAGAGCCGTTGTGCTGGCCCCTATGGTAAAAATAGGGAGAGAGCAGATGACCCATAGAATATTCAGCAGCCACAGACAACCAATTTTGTTGATCGCTCGAAAAACCACGTTGTCGGGATTAAATATAGTATGCAGCATAGCTCTCTCCTCTTTTTTTTATGATTTGGTCCTCTTCCGGGCGTAAAACTGTATCAGCCCTTTACACCGCCTGCAGAAACACCCTCGACGAACTGATTCTGTGCAGCCAGGAACACCAGAATATTGGGGACAATTGAAATCAGGGATGTTGCAAGAACTCGGTTCCAATTGAATCCCGCATCACTGTCCATGGACAGCTTTACAAAAATCGTTGCCGGATATTTTGCCGGAGAATTTACATACAGAAGAGGTCCCATGAAGTCATTGCTGGCCCACATGAACTTAAACAGTGCACAGGACACAATCGCTGGCATCAGCATCGGTACGATTACCTTGACCAGAGTCTGTACGGAATTACATCCATCAATCTTAGCTGCCTCCTCAAGCTCCTTGGGAACGCCTCGCAGGAACTGCACAAGCATGAAGACGAAATAGGTCTCTGTCGCAAATGCGGTTGGTACGATAAGAGGCAGGTATAAGTTAGAACCAACCCAGCCAAACTTGTTAAACAGCAGGTACTGCGGAACATTCAGTACAACCTGAGGCAGAAACAGCATTGCCATCATCAGGCTGAAGAAGATCTTTTTTCCTGCAAAGTCAAATCTGGTGAAGCCGTAAGCCGTCAGCACGGAGGAAATAATGGTAAGAATTACCTCCGGAATAACATAGGAATAGGTATTCAGCATCGCCTTCCAGATATTGATATTTCCGCCATAGTCCTTAACCGCATCCTGATATCCCGAAAAAACAACGTTCTTGGGAATCGGATTCATGGATGTGAAGATCTCGCTGTTATCCTTAAAGGTTGCGCCGACCATCCAGATCAGCGGGTAAATCATAACGATGCCTACCAGGATGAGTACTACATAGCGAAGAATCGTGCTGATGGTTCTTCTTCTCTTCCTCTTATCTATTCTATTCTCACTTGTTGCCGCTGCAATCATAAACTATCTGACGGAATATAGCGGTTAATTGGTTTTCT
>JAUNAE010000600.1 GCA_030527765.1 Eubacteriales bacterium | reverse complement strand
ATACCAGAAGGCAACCCTACTGTCAACGGCTTTTTTCAGTATTTTTCTCTTTTGTTTAAATTGTATCTATAATATATTCAATTCACCGATTCTTGGTCAAATATCCCAAAGCCTCTCTGATCTGAGAGATATATACTAGTTCTATTCCCGCAACCTGTTTCACTTGCTTTCTGCACACTTCTGGAAGCATCACTGTTTTGAACCCCAGTTTCTTCGCTTCCAGTACTCTCTGCTGTGCCATGCTGACTGCACGCACTTCCCCGCTAAGACCAACTTCACCAAATACCATTACATGATCCGGTATTACAATATCCTTATGGCTGGAAATCAATGCCAGACAAATTCCAAGATCAATGGCCGGCTCTGTCATTTTCATTCCTCCGGCAATGTTGACATATGCATCCGATCCTGATAAATGAAGCCCTGCTTTTCGCTCCAATACTGCCATAAGAAGATTGACTCTGTTAAAATCGGTACCAACTGTTGTCCTCCTGGGTATGCCGAAGTTGCTCGGGACAACCAGAGCCTGTATCTCCACAAGTATCGGACGGGTTCCATTCATAGAGCATGCAACTACAGAACCGGAAGCATTCTCGGGACGTCCATTCAACATAAACTCCGACGGATTTTTCACTTCCGCAAGTCCCTCATTTCCCATTTCAAACACTCCGATTTCATTGGTCGATCCAAAACGGTTCTTTACAGCTCTTAAAATTCGATAAGAAGCGTGTCGATCCCCCTCAAAATACAGGACAGTGTCCACCATATGCTCCAGGACTCTAGGTCCCGCAACATTTCCTTCTTTTGTCACATGTCCCACAATAAAGATCATGATACCCAGCCCTTTTGCCAGCTGCATCAAAACGTTCGTCGATTCACGTACCTGCGAGACACTACCGGGGGCACTTCCCACTTCCTCAGCATACATTGTCTGAATAGAGTCAATGACAACAATCTGAGGCTTTCGTTCTTCAATTGTGCTGCGGATAGAATCCAGATTCGTTTCACAAAGAAGCTCCATACTTCCCGCAAATTCTCCCAACCGGTCTGCTCTCATCTTAATCTGACGGAGAGACTCCTCTCCGGAAATATATAACACAGATGATCCCGAGGCAGACAGATTTCTGCACACCTGCAAGAGCAATGTTGATTTGCCGATTCCCGGATCTCCTCCAACTAAAACAAGAGACCCGGCAACGATACCGCCGCCGAGTACTCTGTCAAGTTCACCTATTCCGCTGCTTTTGCGTGCATCCTCTTCCGGATTGATCTTTTGAAGTACAACCGGTTCTGTCTTCGGTCCCAGAGATCTGGATACGGAAGATGTTTTCTTTGTTGTGCTTACCGGCTCTTCCACAAGAGTATTCCACGCTTTGCATGCAGGACACTGTCCCATCCATTTGGATGATTCATTCCCGCATTCTTTACAGAAATATACGATCTTTTTATTTTTTAGCATCTTACAATTTTCACTTCAACTGTTTCTGCGTTTTCAAGTTCCACACTGAATGAAAGCTTTCCACCGAGGTTTGTTTTCATGCAGCCTGTGCTGACGCCTTCAATATAAACCTCATACTCTGTATCTGCTTGAAGTTCTACTGTGATCTGTGCATCTTCTGCTCCATCCACACCAAAACTCATACATTCATCATTCTGTGACATATGAAATACTGCGGTTCCCGGCACGGATTCATATACAAAGAGCTCATTTTTCTCAAGTTTTGTAATTTCGTTGAATGTTTTTACCTTATAAAGGTCTCCCTGAAACTGATAGTCTGATAACTTGGATTTCTGATTCAGTTCATAATTTCCAAAACTAAGGGTGTTGTCTTCTTCTGTGCGAATCAGTTCCTCTACTACTGCCATGATTCTGTCCTCCTAAGACTTCTTTCAGTTTTACAC
>JAUNAE010000111.1 GCA_030527765.1 Eubacteriales bacterium | reverse complement strand
GCCTCCTAAGGGGGGAGATCTCCTCTCACATTTCAGATTGTACTGGGAGTTCAGAGGCAGGTTGATAGCATCACTTCTGTTAGATATGCAGGGAAGCACACAGCAGTCCAAACAAGATTCTTACCAAGGCAAAATCGCCTGTTAAGATATATAATCGGTTACCGGTTCCGATGGTAAAAAAGTAAGAAAACACTTATTTTAAGCCAAAAATCGAACATGTCGGCATAGCTCAGCTGGATAGAGCACTCGCCTCCTAAGCGAGGGGTCGGAGGTTCAAATCCTCTTGTCGACGTTAGCGGGATGATACGTTTATCGCGATATCATTCCGCTTTTTCAATTTTCGCGTGAAAATGACCATGGAAAGCAATCGAAACTGCAAGCAAAAAGACCTGAAAACGGTTAAAGGTTATTCATCAAAAAGAGCCGTTTTCTAAACTTTTTGGATCGAATTGCAAATCGATTGTGGCGACACCATTGTCCGCTCCTGTTCATCCTGGATTTTCTGAGTAAAAGTAAGCAGATGGACCGGATTTTCAGGGTTCTGAGGTCTTACTTGATAACTTAATTCAATAAACGCATGAAAATGCTCATTCACAGATCAGAAAAAGGTCTGCTGGATGAGCATTTTTTGTTTGCTCGAAAGAAAGGAGTTGCAAATGGACACGTATGACAAATCAGATCCCTTTGGGAAGAACAAAGATCGTCGCCTGATCAAGCCTGAGGTTGAGAAGGTCGTCGAAATCAGTCTGGAAAGGCTGCGCCCCTTCCAGGATCATCCATTCAAGGTTAAGGATGATGAAGAAATGAAAAAGCTGAAGGAAAGTATCGAGAAGTATGGAATTATGACGCCACTGATCGTAATGCCGACAACGGATGGCATCTATCAGATTGTATCCGGCCACAGGAGAAAGCATTGTGCCGAGCAGTTGGGATACACGCAGGTTCCTGTAATCATTCGATATTTTCAGGAAGATGACTCCATTATTTCTATGGTGGATTCGAATCTTCACAGGGAGAAGCTTCTCTTCAGCGAAAAGGCCTTTGCCTACAAGATGAAAAATGAAGCGATGAAACGAAAGACCGGCAAGAGGCGTAAAACACAGAAAGGAACGGTCGATTCTTTATTAGGAAAGAAAACAATCGGTCTGATTGGTGAGGAAACCGGCGAAAGTGCCAGACAGGTACATCGGTTCATCAGTCTGACAAGATTGGTACCGGAATTACTGGAAATGCTGGATGAAGGAAAGATTTCCTTTAACCCGGCAGTCGAAATCTCTTCTTTAAAGGAAGAAGAACAGAGATGGGTAATCGATGCTATGGATTACACCCAGAGCATTCCGTCAGTTTCTCAGGCAAGAAGGTTCAAAGCTTTAAGCATAGACGGAACACTTACCCATGAAATGATCGTGACGATTCTGAATGAGATCAAGAAGGGAGACATGAACAGAGTTACCTTCAAGAATTCTCAGATGTATAAGTATTTCCCCAAGGATTACAGCGCCGATCAGATCAAAACAGAGATCCTGAAAATCTTAGAAGAAAAATTTACACCAAAGAAACGCGGAAGGAGAAAAAAAGAAAATGTGTAAGGTTATTTCAATCTCAAACCAGAAAGGCGGCGTGGGCAAGACCACGACTGCAGTGAACTTAGGAATTGGACTGGCAAAGGAAGGCAAGAAGGTTCTTCTGATTGATGCGGATCCACAGGGCAGCCTGACAGCAAGTTTAGGTTTCGGACAGCCTGATGAACTCGATGTAACACTGGCAACAATCATGACCCAAATCATCAGTGAGTCTGAATTTGATGAAGAAGAAGGAATTCTTCATCATGAGGAAGGCGTGGATCTGCTTCCAGGGAACATTGAGCTTTCTGTAATGGAACTGACCATGTCCAATGTCATGAGCAGGGAAATGATCATGAAGGAATATGTGGATGTTCAGAGAGAAAGGTACGATTACATCATTATTGACTGTATGCCATCTCTTGGAACCATGACTATCAACGCTTTAGTAGCTTCAGATATTGTTCTGATACCTGTTCAGGCAGCTTATCTTCCGGTGCTCGGTCTTCAGCAGCTGATCAAGACCATCTCTATGGTAAAGAAACGTCTGAATAAGAAGCTGACTATCGGTGGAATTCTTCTGACCATGGTTGATAAGAGAACCAATTATGCGAAGGATGTGATTGAGACAGTCCGAGCAACCTATGAAGGAATCCTTCCTATCTATGATTGCATGATACCGGTATCTGTAAAGGCTGCGGAGTCCAGTGCTGAAGGCATCAGCATTTACACCCATGCCAATGGATGCAAGGTATCTGATGCATATAAAGAATTAACGAAAGAGGTGCTTAATAATGAAAACTAAGACAAGACCAGGAGAAAAAATTCAGATCAAGAGCGTTCAGGAACTGCTCGGCGTTGTAAATGAAGAATCAGCGATGGATATCGAGATCTATAAGATTACAGGATTCGCAGATCATCCATTCAAGGTACTGGATGATGAGAAGATGCAGGAACTGGTAGAAAGCATCAAGGCCAACGGAGTATTATCTCCGGTTCTGATCCGTCCAAAGGGAAATGATACATATGAAATGATCTCTGGTCATCGCAGATTGCATGCAGCTAAGCTTGCGGGATTGACAGCTATCCCTTCTATTATCAGAGAACTGACCGATGATGAAGCAGTTATTGCCATGGTGGATGCCAATATCCAGAGGGAAGAGTTACTGCCAAGTGAGAAGGCATTTGCTTATAAGATGAAGATGGATGCTATGAGAAGACAAGCAGGAAGACCGACAAAAGAAAATGCCCGACAAAATGTCGGGAATTATGAGACGGCAGATATTATCGGAAAGGATAATGGGGAAAGTGGCCGCCAGGTTCAGAGATACATTCGCTTGACAGAACTAATTCCGGAAATCATCGATTATGTAGATCAGAAGAGAATCCAGTTCACAGTCGCTGTTGAAATCTCCTACATCGATGCAGAAATCCAGAAGTGGCTGTATGAATATATCAGAGAGAACGGCACAGTGAAGGCAAAGCAGATAGCTCAACTCCGTGAAGCTTGCTCTTCTGGTCCAATGACTCAGTCCAAAATGATTTCCATCTTAAATGAGAGTCAGCCAGGCCGTCTTCCGAGCAGCAAGAATATCATTTCCGAGAAGAAGCTTCGTGAGTACTTTCCAGCAGAATATTCTGTAGCAGACATTAGAAGTGTCATTTTTGAACTTCTGGAAGAATGGAAAAACGGAAGGGAGGAGTAAGCAATGAAGTTTGATTACTACTATGGATCCCAGGCAGATCAGTTCAGTTTCATCCGAATTCCAAGAATGCTGTTGACGGAAAAGCTGTTTGAGGATCTGACCCTGCAGTCAAAGATGCTCTATTCGATACTTCTGGACAGAATGACCTTGTCCATGAAGAATGGCTGGTTTGATGATGAGAACAGAGCTTACATCATCTATCCGATATCAGAAATCCAGAAGGATCTTGGCTTTTCCAAGAAAAAGGCAATGGATTATCTGGCAGAGCTGCAGCAATTTGGTCTTGTTGAGAAGAAAAAGAGAGGATTTGGTCTACCAAGTATCATCTTCGTGAAAAGCTTTATGATCCAGAAAAAATGTGCCAGTGGTATTGAAATCGGAACTTCTGAGAAAAAAGAGGCATGGTCCAGTAGTCCGAAATATGGTACCACCGTGGTGCTAAAATCGAACCAAGGTGGTGATGAAACAGGCACCACTGAGGTTCCCGAATCGATACCTCTTATGAGTAAGACTAAAGAGAACTATATTGATCAGAGTCAGATTAAATCGAATCATATCTTATCTGCCCAGGCAGATGATGCGATGGGATGCGATGACGATGCAATCATCAAAGCATATGCGGAGCTCATCAGAGATAATATCGAATTTGACAGTCTGCTGATTTCTCATCCCTACGACAAAGAGGTAATTGAGGGAATCGTGGATCTGATCCTTGAAACCATTGTCAGCAAGAGTGATCCGATCCTGATTGCCAGTGAAAGATATCCGGCCTCACTGGTGAAATCAAAACTCTTGAAACTGAACTACATGCACATTGAGTATGTGCTGGACTGCCTCAAAGGAAATACAACCAAAGTGAAGAATATCAAGAAGTATCTGCTGGCGGCCCTGTTCAACGCACCAACAACTATTGACGGATATTACCGCGCAGAGGTAAATCACGATATGCCGCAGTTTGCCGGATAAGAAGGGAAAAGGATAAATGGCGAGAATTTGGAAAGAAACTCTGTCACCGAAATATATGCACGATACGTTTGGAATTTATCATGGCATCTGGATGCCACAAATGGATCGCTGCTGGATGAGCGATGATGGTTATCAGGTAACAAGCAGGATTTTAATTACAGACTGGGGAAAGGTAGAACATGTTGCAATCACTCATAATGCCAAAGGCGAAAACGAGTTGTCTCAACATGGCGAAAGAGACATTCCCTGGTCAATTAAGCAGGAGATTAAAAACGAGCTGTTTGGTGAGAAGCGTCTTGCAATCGAAGTTTTTCCTGAAGAAAGTAAAAAGGTTGATGTTATGGACGTATATCATCTATGGGTGTTCCCAAAAGGTTTTTCATTACCATTCGGAATTCACCCGACTAAAGATAAGCAGTGTAAGGCTGTAAATCGAGGATATCCAAAAGACATTTCGCGTTTGGTAGCGAACAGTAAAGATGTCATGGATATCAAGTAATTATTTTGGAGAACAATACCACGGGCAGATACAAATTCTGTCCGTGGGGAAGGAGGAGCATATGAGAGCAATTAAGTTTTTATTGGGATTAGTATTGAGAATTCTGTTGATCCCTGTATGGATCATCCTGGCACTGGCATGGCTGACAGCTATGGCCGTTGTTCGTATTGGCTGTGTTGCCAAGGGATTGGCAAGTTCAGTCTTATTATTCATTCTGGTAGGTACTTTGATCTGGTTCCGTACAGAGTGGATGCGATACATTTTACTGGCTATAGCAGAAGGTATTCTGTTTACGATTCTGTTTGCCGGTGCAATTGTAGAGGTTACTCTGGCAGCACTACGGGCGAAGGTTGGAGGCATCATCTTTATGGACATTTAGAAAAATAGTTTATCTGTATGTCTGAATGGATTCATGTTAGAATCACAGTATATGAATTTTGAAAAGAGATGATGTAATCGATGAAAATATGATGAGATTGCCCGTTATATCGGAAGTGCCAGAGAAGTAGTGACAAAAGTCTTAAAATATCTGGCTATGTGCGAGGTGATCGAATTGAAGCGCGGAAAAATCGTGATTACAAACCGAGAAAAATAAAAAACATTTCTGTAATGTGACTAAGTTACATACCAAAGTCTCTGTATCTGATAGTATTAAGCCATCAGATACAGAGACTATTTAATTTGTGGAGGAATCAATAATGGCGGTTCGTTTGAATGAAGATAAAGAAGTTGTTGCAACTGTAAAGGATGGGTTAAAAAGAACCGGCGGATATTGTCCGTGTCGTTTGCAGAAAACCGAAGAAACAAAGTGCATGTGTAAGGAATTCAGAGATCAGATAGTTGATCCGGATTTTGAAGGGTATTGTCACTGCATGCTTTATTACAAATCAAAAAACTAATCAAATAAAAAAGGAAAATTACAAATGAAAGAAATCAGATTACAGAAAAACAATTTTAAGGAAAACGTATTAGATCAGAAAGGATATGTACTTGTAGACTTTTGGGCAAGCTGGTGTGGACCATGCAAGATGCTGGCTCCTGTATTGTCGCAGATTGCAGAGGAGAATGATGATATCATTGTCGGTAAAGTAAATGTTGATGAGGAAATGGGACTTGCACAGACATTTGGGATTCAGAGTATCCCTACCGTAATTCTTTTTAAAGATGGAAAACCTGTCAAACAGAGTATTGGTTTTACTTCAAAAGAAAAACTAGAGAAGATGTGGAAATAAAGAAGGAGCGCAGGTGAGTTGAAATCGAAGAAATATGCTGATGTAGATAAGAATAGATGTGTTGCCTGTGGGGCCTGCGTTCAGGAGTGTCCCAGACAGGCAATTAACATATGGAAAGGTTGTTTTGCAAAAATAGATACGGTGTCTTGTGTAGGATGCGGAAAATGTGCAGGTGTATGTCCTGCAGACAGTATAGAAATCCGAACGAGGGAGGAAAGATATGAATAAGAAAAAACACTGGTATGATTATCTGTGGATCTGGTCTATTGTTTACTTCTCTCTGGGATTATTCAATATTCTATTTGCCTGGCTTGGAATGATTGACTTTATTGTTCCGCTTATATTTGCCATAGCAGCAGGAAATAAAGGCTTTTGTAATAGATATTGTGGAAGAGGACAGCTCTTTAATGTGTTGGGAAAGAATGTCGGGTGCTCCAGAAATAAAAAGGCTCCTCGTTTTCTGGCAACAAAGTGGTTTCGATATGGCTTTCTCGTATTCTTCCTGACTATGTTTGGTAATATGCTATTTCAGACATGGCTTGTAGCAAGTGGAGCAGAGAGCCTGAAAGAAGTAATCAAACTATTTTGGACAATTCGAATCCCATGGGGGTGGACGTATACGGCGGGAATGGTTCCGGATTGGATAGCAAAATTCAGTTTCGGATTTTATAGTCTGATGCTTACATCCACGCTGATCGGGCTAATTGTAATGGCGTTATATAAACCGAGAACATGGTGCAGTTTCTGCCCTATGGGTACGATGACGCAAGGAATCTGTAAACTCGAAAACAAAGCGTCTATGGAGTAATGATAGGGAGATAAATTTAATTGCTCATAACAAAACAACCTCACATAGCCGGAGCTGATCAATATCAGTTCCGGCTTGTTTTTGTTTTTGGTTCAAAAAAGGCAGGAATTTCACAGTAATTGCGAAACTTGACAATTGACAGTGAGCATGCTATATTAATGTCATATGACATTAATGAATGAGAGGTGACTTAATGGCAAGACCTGAGCGAGAAAAAAGAATCTGCCAGGAACCTTTGTTTGAATGTTTTGCGCCTGTTGGAATAAAGGTTGAAAAAACTCCAATCTCACTTTCTATTGAGGAATATGAGGCAATTCGCTGGATAGATCTGGAGGGAACGAGCCGTGAGGAGTGTGCAGCATATATGGATATCGCAAGAACTACTGCACAGGCCATATATAACAGCGCACGGGCAAAAATAGCAGAGGCATTGATTAATGGCAGGGAACTTCGTATTGAAGGAGGAAAATTCCGTCTGTGTGACGGAACTGCTGGATGTAAATCCTGTTGCAGATTAAAAAGCACTAAATATCATGGGCCTATGATTAGTGACATTATTGAAAGGATGGAAAAGGAAATGAGAATTGCAGTTACTTATGAAGAAGGAAAAGTTTTTCAGCATTTTGGACGCACAGAGCTTTTTAAAATTTATGATGTTGAGGGAATGGAAATAAAAAAATCTGATGTTTATGGTTCAAACGGCGTTGGTCATGGTGCACTTGCCGGGGTTCTGGCGGATGCCGGGGTTGAAATTCTAATCTGCGGCGGCATTGGAGGCGGCGCCATGCAGGCACTTGCAAATGCAGGTATTCAGGTGATTGCAGGAGCAAGTGGCGATGTGGATGAAGCCGTAGGCGCATATCTTGCAGGCAATCTGGTTTCAACCGGATCCAATTGTGATCATCACCATCATGAAGAAGGACATTCCTGCGGAGACCACGGCTGTGGACATAGCTGCCATTAAAGCGTGAAACATATGGATGAGAGCAGCAAAGAAAGAAATCTTTTACAGACCCCATTTTGGAAGCATCTTACTGAAAAAGAACGGGATATGATTTTTCAGCAATCGCACATAAAGTTGTTCAAAAAAGGTCAGCTTATCAGCAGCAGCGATTCTTCTTGTATGGGCATTGTCTTTGTGATAAAAGGTGGCATTCGTGTCAGTCTTTTATCGGATGAAGGCCGTGAGATTACACTATATCGACTTTCAGAGGATGAATGCTGTGTAACGACAGCATCCTGTGTGATACAGCAGATCACATTCGATACGGTTGTTTCGGCAAGTGAAGAATCCAAACTGCTGGTTATTCCGGCGTTGGTCTGCTCACAATTATCAAAGTCTAATATTTATTTCCGGGCGTTTATCTATGAAACCGAAACGGAACGTTTCTCACAGGCTATCTGGGTAATTCAGGAATTGCTATTCAAGCGGTTTGATCAGCGACTTTCTGCATATTTGTTAGCAGAATACGAAAGAACCGGAAATGCAGATTTGCATTTGACCCAGGAAGAGATAGCCAGGAACGTTAATTCCGCACGGGAGGTAGTCGCAAGAATGCTCCGGCATTTCATTTCCGAAGGATTTGTTGAAGTAAAACGTGGCCATATCCTGCTTAAGGATATAGATGGGCTGAAAAAAATATAAGAATCGTTGAATTATTACGCAGATAAATTATTTTGTGAAAACCTTAAAATGTCATATAGGCATAGCAATGTGCTGAAATCCGTGGAAAAGGTTAGGATGTTAAACCGGTTGGTCTGAAGATTACCTCATGGCTATGTTGTGGGCACTTTTTATAAAATGACAATGAAAGAAGTTGAGAAAGACATGGCTGTTGATTACAAAATGAATATTGTTCCTGGCAATGACGAGGGCGGATTTATTGTTTCGTTCCCGGAGCTGCCAGGATGCATAAGCATTGGCGATACGAAAGAAGAAGCTATTAAAAATGCAATTGACGCAAAGAGAGCATGGCTTGAAGCAGCTATTGAAAGTGGAATTATAAAATGATTTATACTACTGGTAGAATTTACAATACGTAAAAATCGTGATATTCTATCGTCAGAAAGATTAAAAGCGGTCCGCTGGGGACCAGAAAGGAAAAAGACATGGCAGCAATTATTCGTTTTTATAGTCTGAATAGTGAACATCTTTATGCACAGCTCGATAAAAAAGAACTGGGCAAACTTTGCGCGTGCTCATTTAAGGATAAGTCTGAACGGATAAATTGTGTTGAAGGACCAGGATGCAGGTGAAGAAGGCATACTGGAAATAGATAAACATGCTTTAGCGTACCGCTTACCTTAGATGATCTGGGTGAGCGGTATTTTTTTATGCTCCGTTAACTCAATGGTAGAGTAACCGGCTTTTAACCGGTAGGTTGTGGGTTCAAATCCCATGCGGAGTACTAATGTTCAATGTGAGAAAGGAGGATCCCATGTTAGAGATTAAGGGAAGAGTTAATACAGCCATCTGTTATGCAAAAGTAATTGAAGATGAAGCCATAGATCAGATCCGCAGAATGTGTGACTATCCGATGACTGCAGGCAGCAGAATTCGTATTATGCCTGATGTTCATGCCGGAAAAGGCTGTACGATCGGTACAACTATGACGATTACAGATAAGGCTGTACCAAATGTAGTTGGCGTAGATATTGGCTGTGGTATGTACACAGTTAACCTTGGAAAGGTAGATATTGATTTTGAAAGACTTGATGAAGCCTGCCACTTTATTCCATCCGGAATGAATGTCTGGGAAGGTCGCCAGGAAAGATTTGACCTGACAGAACTCAGATGTTATCGAAGCCTTAAGGATACCAGAAGACTGGAAAGATCCCTGGGAACTCTTGGTGGAGGAAATCACTTTATTGAGGTTGATGAGGCTGAAGATGGTACGAAATATCTGATTATCCATTCAGGAAGTCGAAATCTTGGCAAGCAGGTAGCGGAGCTGTATCAGAAACTGGCAGTTGACCTTGACCGTGGTTATGGTGAGTACTTTGAGAAAAGGGATGAGATCATCAGAACTTATAAGGAGCAGGGACGAAGAAAAGAAATCCAGGCAGCATTAAAAGAACTTCACTTTGAAGTATATGAAGGACAGCCATCAATGCCTGCAGATCTTTGTTATCTGTCCGGAAAATATCTTGAGGATTATCTGCACGATGTAGAAATCTGTCAGAGATTTGCACGTAGAAGCAGAGAAAAAATGGCAGAAATTATTCTGCAGAGAACCGGTATGACAGGCGGGGAAGCCTTCCATACAATCCATAATTATATCGATACAGATGAAATGATTTTAAGAAAGGGCGCTATTGCAGCCCATGCCGGAGAGAAAGTGCTGATTCCGATCAATATGAGAGATGGAAGTGTTCTTGCTGTT
>JAUNAE010000110.1 GCA_030527765.1 Eubacteriales bacterium | reverse complement strand
ACTGGAACTGATCAAATATCTCTATGAGACGGATCTGATTGAGAGCAAGGTGGAAGACAAGGGACAGTAACGTCATATGGAACTACTTGTGGACGATATGGATGCATGTTATGAGAGTCTTCTGAAAGCAGGAGCACGTGTGACAGATGCACCGTCCCACTGTGAGAAACTGAACTTCCACAATCTTCTGGCCATCGATCCGAACGGTGTGGAGATTGAAGTTCTTGTAAGACCATAAAAAGTTAAGCATTCCATGAAAGAGCTGAGTGCAGTAAAACAATAGAAATAGCAGGTGAAGCAAATGAAACTTATTGGAGTAGATATTGGAACAACGACAATCAGTGGTGTGGTATATGATTCTGAGTCACAGAAAGTAGTGGCATCCCGGACCATCGGGAACGATTCTTTCATTTTGACAGAAGATGAATGGGAGAGGATCCAGGATCCGGAAAAGATTGTTGAGAGAGCTTATAGTGTTCTGGAAGAACTTCTGGAGAGCTATCCGGATGTGGAATCGATCGGACTTACGGGACAGATGCATGGCATTCTGTACCTGAATTCTATGGGAAAAAGTGTGAGTCCTTTGTACACCTGGCAGGATCCCAGAGGAGATTTTCAGGTAATGAATGAGCAGTCTCCGGTGGAGCATGTGAAGAGTCATTATCCGAATATGAACCTGGCAGCAGGTTATGGTCTTGCGACTCATTTGTATCTGCAGGCATGTGGAAAACTTCCGGAAGATGCTGTGTCTATGTGCACAATTCCGGATTATCTTGGCATGTGTCTGACAGGAAGTAAAACACCGATTACCCATGCAAGCATGGCTGCAAGTATGGGGCTCTTTGATGTCAAAGAGATGTGTTTTCAGAAGGAGATTCTCAGGGAATATGGAATGAATCTGGATCTTCTTCCGGAGGTGACTGACGAGATCAAGATTCTTGGAAATTATGAAAAAGAAGGCAGATCCTATCCGGTGACCGCTGCGATTGGGGATAACCAGGCAAGTTTTCTCGGAACAGTCGGTATGAATGAGAATGCCGTGCTTTTGAACGTAGGAACCGGATCTCAGATTTCCGTGATTTCCCGGGAGTGCCCGGCGCTCGATGCTGTGGAGGTTCGCCCGTTCCTTGACGGAACGTATCTTCTGGCAGGATCAGCCCTGTGCGGAGGAAGAGCCTATGCCATTCTGGAAAATTTCTTCCGGATATATGTGGCTGAAGTGGAGAAGGCATCAGGAAAAAAAGCTGCTCCCCAGTACGAGATTCTGAATCGTCTGGCACAGATGGAACTGGATCCTTCGGAGGAGATGATTGTGGATACGACATTCCAGGGAACAAGAAAGATGCCGCATCTTCGAGGAAGTGTCCGGAACATCAGCGAGAAGAATTTTACCCCTCAGGGAATGGTACAGGGAGTTCTTCATGGCATTCTCAGAGAACTTCACGAGTACTATGAGGAGATGACAGGAGCTGCAGAGCTTCATCACAGTACCATCGTTGCTTCCGGCAATGGTATGAGACGAAACCCGGCACTTCTGAAGTTCTCAGAGCAGGAATTCGGTATGAAGGCAGAGCTTTCCGATTGCCTGGAAGAAGCTGCCTGCGGAGCCGCAAAGAGCACTCAATTTGTATGCAGATAAGCAGTTCCCCCGCCTCAAGAGGCGGGGGAATGTTTTACTTAAGTTTTCTCATCAGTTCCCAACGGGAGCTCACATGACATTTGCGGAAAATATTTTGCAGATGTTTCTGCAAAGTGCTTTCCTGGATGTTCAGTTGTTCGGCGATTTCATTGTTTTCATAGAAGGCAGTCAGATATTCAATGATCTGCTGCTCTTTTGGGGTTAGTCCATAAGACTGCAGAAGAGTTTTAGAGAGAGTTTTGGACTTGGAAGTTTCTTCAAACATAGAAGGAACAACTTGGTTTAAATGCTGGCCAATCGCCCGAAGAAAGAACTGATCATCCGACGTAAAGGTTCCGGTTTCTTTCGTGCGGAAAAGAGTGAGCACACCGAAAAGAGTCTGGTCTTTTACAATCGTAAACTGCATACTGTCATAAACGTGAAAAGCCTGATAGCAGTTCTTGTACAGAGGAGACTGAAGCCTGTGAGCCTCGTCTACCAGATCGCTTTCCCGCACCAGAATGGATTCGTGACTATGAAGAATCCAGAGAAGGTGATCCTCATCGACACTGCCAAGATACCGTTCCTCTGCCTGAGAAAAGTTTTCGGGATAACAGATCGGGGCAGACAAATGCAGAGGATTGGAAGCCTGAGGGTCGTAGTGAAACAGACTTGCGTAATGAAAAGGAATGACGAGTTTCAGATCCTGAAAAAAATCTTCAGTGATATCCGAAGGGGTTTTCCAGTCGTGCATTTCAAGTAACAGATGATTGATCATGAGATATAAGTTTTTTTCCATAAAAGAAGTCTCCTATCTATGTATGGGAACGCAAACTGCATTCATGAGCAAGTAACGAAGCGGATTGCGAATACCCGCTTCACTATTCGGTTATTTGCAATGAGCAAAGCGGATTGCGAATCCTCTTACGAGATTCGCGTTTTAATATTCGGTTATTTGCAATGAGCAAAGCGGATTGTAAGAATCTAATTGACCAAATATACTTGATATTGAGTATATCTACAATAAAATAAGTAGATACTTCTTGAAAATAATAATTGAAAACAAGCAGAAAAGTCAATAAAATAATCTCAAGTTCGAACAATTAATTAAAAATAATCACAGAGTAAATGGTACAAAGGTGTATCCTGGGACAGAGTGTTCCGGATACACCTTTTTTTGTGAAAATCACAGAAGCCGGTTGCGGGTTCGGGATTTTCGGAAAGGATGGTTAGTATGGCTGATTATGCACAGGTAAAGAAAGAATTAGATAGAGTGATTGGTTTGATTAAAACTGACACAAAGGATATTCCGGTAGAAGAAAAAATTGCAATGGTAGATGAGACACTGGATTATTTCGATCACTATGTAAGTCCGGGCTGGCTGAAATATCGTAAGTCTGTTTCTTCTGATTCCGAGGGCGGTGCTGTTCTGGAATGGCAGGATGAGGGAGCTTACTGCTATGGTCTGAATGGTGAGAAATTTATCGACTGCCTTGGCGGTTTCGGAATTTACACTTGTGGACATCGTAATGAAGAGATCCTGGATGTTGTGAAGGCTCAGCTGGATCATCAGGCGCTGCATTCCCAGGAACTTCTCGATCCTCTTCGCGGTTATCTGGCAAAGGCACTTGCAGATATTACTCCGGGAGACCTGCAGTATTGCTTCTTCACAAATGGTGGTGCGGAGGCCGTTGAGATGGCTTTGAAACTGGCACGAATTGCCACCGGCGGACGTTGGTATATCTCCACTGTCGGAGCATTTCACGGAAAATCCATGGGTGCTATTTCCATGGGAGGCAAATCCACTTACCGTGTTCCTTACACTCCGATGGTACAGCAGGTACAGCATGTAGAGTACGGAAACGCTGAAGATATGAGAAAGGCAATTCGCAATCTGACAGCCGTTGGTGAGAAAGTTGCGGCAGTTATTCTGGAACCGATTCAGGGTGAGGCCGGTGTTATTATTCCGCCAAAAGGATATCTGAAGGAAGTCAGAGAGATCTGTGATGAGTACGGAGTAGCTCTGATTTTTGATGAAATTCAGACCGGAATGGGTCGTACCGGTACTATGTGGCGCTGCGAAGCTGAGGGCGTTACACCGGATATTATGACTTATGGAAAAGCCTTCGGCGGTGGTATTCTTCCGATTACCGGAATTATCTGCAAACCATCTATGTGGGTGGATCAGCTGGTAGAAAATCCATGGCTTCTCGGTTCTCCGACCTTTGGCGGCAACCCGCTTTGCTGTTCCGCAGCTCTTGCTACCATCCGCTATATGATTGAACATGATGTTCCGGGAATGTGCAAGGAGAAAGGTGAGAAATTAAAAGCAGGTCTCGTAAGTCTCGGAGAAAAATATCCGGATATCATTCAGGAAGTCAGAGGTACCGGCCTGATGCTTGCAGTAGAGTTCAGAACATGTGAGCTTGGATATGAAACATCCAAGGGTCTGTTTGCAAGAAGAGTTATGACAGCAGGTACTCTGGTTAATGCAAAAACAATTCGATTCGAGCCTACTGCGGTGATTTCTGATCAGGATATTGAGGATGTTATTACCCGGTTTGGTGAGGCACTGGAAGATGTGCAGAAAACATTATAATTCGAATCAGATAGGATAACAGAAATCGTGTAAAGGGGCACAGACTCATGAAGATGAGGATGTGCTCCTTTTCTAAGTTAAGCAGGGAGATGGATTAAACAATCCCTTTGACACCGGGCTTTATGTCAAGAGGAGGAAATAATATGAATACTGGACTTGTGGCAATTATTTTGATTTTGATCATCATTGTGGGAGCGGTTGTTACCAAGCGTGCGACTGAATTTATTATCGGTGGATCTATGGTTGCAGCGCTGATTATGTATGGAAAAGATTTCATGACACAGTGGTGTGTATTGATTCAGGAAGTTCTCGCGGAGAATGTATGGATTGTGCTGGTTTGTGGTTTGTTCGGAAGTCTGATTGCACTTCTGCAGGCCTCCAAAGGATCTTTTGGATTCTCACGTTTCGTATCAAAATTCTGCAACACGGAGAAGAAAACACTCCTAACAACCTTTGTGATGGGCGTTCTGATTTTCATTGATGATTATCTGAATGTATTGTCGATCGGCGTATGTATGAAGGGTGTTTACGATAAGAGAAAACTTCCGAGAGAGACGTTGGCTTATATGTTGGATGCAACCGGAGCACCGGTGTGTGTACTCCTTCCTTTCTCTACATGGGCAGTCTTTTATGCGAGTTTATTCTTTGAACAGCCCGGAGTGAGCGAACTTGGGTATGCAACGGGAATCAAAGCGTATATTCATGCGATTCCGTTCGCTTTTTATCCGATTTTTACATTAGTAATTGTACTGCTCTTTGCACTTGGACTGTTTCCAAAACTTGGCGGTATGAAGAGAGCATATCAGCGTGTGGAAGAAACCGGAAAAGTCTACAGTGATGCCAGCAGAAAATACAATCATGAAGAGTACAAAGGGTATGAGGAAGAAGGAAACATCTGGAACTTCCTGCTTCCTATGGCAGTGCTTGTAGCTCTGGCAATCATTACCGGAGATCTTCTTCTGGCAGTGGTTGTTGCCATCCTTGTATGTTTTGTACTTTATGTTCCGAGAAAAACAGTGCAGCTTGATGAATTCTTCCAGCTGGTTGTTCGTGGTTTTGCAGATATGCTGCCGATTCTCTTCCTGCTGGTGGTAGCTTTTGTTCTTGGAAAAGTTACGGAAGAGATGGGACTCACACAGTTTGTAATTGATGTTGCAAAACCGTTCCTGAATGCAAGCGTGTTCCCGATGATTACCTTTATCCTCGTTGCAATCTTAACCTTCTGTACAGGTTCTCTCTGGGGCATGAGTGCAGTGGTTGCACCGATTGTATTTCCTTTGGGAGCTACCATCGGTGCAAACCCAATCCTTGTAATGGCAGCGATTATTTCCGGTGGAGCTTTTGGAAGTCATGCATGTTTCTACACAGACGCAACACTTCTTTCTGCGTCCAGTGCCGGAATTGACAGCATGGAGCATGCACTGTCACAGCTTCCATATGTCATTATTGCAAGCGTCTTATCGGTTGGAGCGTACGCAGTTTGCGGCTTTGTGATGTGATCTGCTTTTGTACATGGCGATATCGTCGTCAGTAGATTTGTCCGTTTAGATGTAGTTGATATCAATGAATGGGGGAAATTGGAATGATTATAAAAAGTCAGAATGTTTTTACCGGAAACAGCAATAAGCCGGAACCTTTAAGTCTTCTCATTCATGGAGAAAAAATTAAGGCTGTCCTTCCCTATCATTATGATCCGGATCTGTATCCGGGGGAGGCAGTAAGAGATTATGAAGATCGGCTGATCATGCCTTCTTTCATAGATGCACATACCCATATCATTTCAGGGGCTGTGAGTGAGAGTGACTATGTATGCAATACTCTCGGAGAATGCAAGTCCCAGGAAGAGTGTGTGGAGCGAATGAAAGAATTTGCTCATACACATCCCGAACTTCACAGACTTCGGGGAACCGGGTGGTTCGTTGGTGCCTGGGAAGATGCACCTCTTCCTGATAAGAGAAGTCTGGATGAAGCCTTCCCGGAAACGCCGGTGTATTTGCAGTGTGCAGATGCCCACAGTATGTGGATGAATTCCGCGGCGATCAGAGAAGCCGGATATACGGAAGAGTTCACAGTTGAAAATGGAGAGGCCTGCCGGTTTTCGGATGGTTCTCTTAGTGGATTGTTTCTGGAACCTGCGGCTTGTGAGCCGGCGATGAAGAAATACATGGAATTTTCTCAGGAGGAAATGAAGGAAATTCATGTATCATTTCAGAAGAAACTGGCTTCTTATGGAATCGCAGCAGTGAGTGAAATGTTTGCGGAAGATTATACTGAGGAGAATAAAAAATCTTATGAGATTTTGAAAAATCTTGATCAGGAAAATCAACTGAACAGTGAGATTTTTGTTTTCACGAAGATGTTTGGATACACGGACTTCACTCCATTCTTTGAGTTTCAAAAAGAATTAAATACAAAACATTTTCACATTGCAGGAGTCAAGGGATTTCTGGACGGTGTGACAGAAACCTATACCGGACTTCTGCTGGAACCTTATGAGGATCGCAAGGAAACCTGCGGCGAGGGACTTCCCCTCTGGCCGAAGGAGAAGATGCAGAAAGAGATTATTGCAGCGAACCGGGCTGGGATTTCTGTGAGACTCCATTGCATTGCAGATGGGTCTGTCAGGATGGCACTTGATATGTTTGAAGAGGCGAAAAAACAGCTTCCGGATTGCCCGAATCTACGAAATACGATTGAGCACATTGAAAATATTCATCCCTCTGATCTGAACCGTTTCCGAGAGCTGAAAGTGATCCCTTCTATGCAGCCTTATCACGTGACGCTTTCTAATAATGGAAAGATCTGGAGACTGGGAAAAGAGCGATGCAAGTATGAATTTCCCGTGAGAAGCGTATATGAAGCAGCCGGTGAGGTTGCAATCGGAACGGATTTTCCGGTTGTGAGCGTAAACCCTTTTCTTACAATTTACGCAGCACTTACACGACTCAACGACGAAGGAAAAGAAGTGTGCCAGAACGGAGAAGAGCAGAAACTTCCGGTGGATGTGGTGCTGAAGTCTTACACACAAACCGGAGCAAAAGTATATGGTGTGGAAGAGCAAACGGGCACTTTGGAAGCGGGAAAACTTGCCAATTTCATTGTGTTAAGTAAGAATCCGTTTGCTGTATCTCCGGAGGAATTTCGATCCGCCAGAGTACTGGCTAACTATTTCGAAGGAAGTGAGGTCTACTATGAATAAACAAAAATATGTGATTACGATTACGAGACAGTTCGGAAGTCTTGGCCGCCCGATTGCAAAAAAAATGAGTGAAATTCTCGGAATTGAGTATTATGACAGAGATCTGGTGGATGAAGCTGCGAAGCAGCTGAAACTCCCGGCGTCCATTGTGGACGATGAGGAAGAAACTGCGATGGGAAGATCTTTGAAATCCCTTCGCAATATGCAGTTCCCTCTTGGAAAAAATACAAATACAAGACAGGATGAGATCTTTGAAGCACAGCAGAATATCATTCGATTTCTGGCGGAGAGAGAAAGCTGTGTGATTGTAGGACGCTGCTCCGATTTCACACTGCTGGATCAGGAGAATGTCCTTCATATTTTCATTTATGCTCCGTATGCAGCAAGAGTGAAGAACTGTGTGGAAACACTGCAGATGGATGAGCGGGAAGCAAGACAGTTGATTGTAAAAGTAGATGAGGCGAGAGATTCTTATCATATGCATTATGCCGGATATTATCCGGATGATAAGAATCATAAACATCTTTTGATTGACAGCAGTGTTCTCGGAATTGATGAGACAGCGGAATACCTGGCGGAATTTGTCAAAAGGAAATTCGTAAAAGAATAAAATCAGTTGGAAAATAAGGGGTTGAAGAATTATGAGAAATGTAACAGTGGCGGCAACACAGATGTGCTGTACATGGGATCGAGAGGCAACATTAAAAAAAGCGGAGCAGATTGTGCGAAGTGCGGCGGCAAAAGGAGCCAATATTATTCTGCTTCAGGAATTGTTTGAAACGCCTTATTTTTGCCAGAGACATGATTTTGAGTATATGGAACTGTCAGTTCCGGTGGAAAAGAGCCCTGCGGTTCTTCGCATGAGAGAACTGGCAAAAGAACTGGGAGTTGTTCTTCCGGTCAGCTTCTATGAAAGAAGCAATAATGCTATGTTTAACAGTATTGCGATGATTGATGCGGATGGAAGTTTCCTTGGAGTGTATCGCAAAACGCACATTCCGGATGGAGCTCCTTATGCCGAGAAATTCTTCTTCACTCCCGGGGATACCGGATTCAAAGTGTGGAACACAAAATACGGAAAAATCGGCGTGGGAATCTGCTGGGATCAGTGGTTCCCGGAGGCCGCAAGATGTATGGCTCTTCAGGGAGCGGAAATTCTGTTCTATCCCACTGCGATTGGATCTGAGCCGACACTTGCGCTGGACTCCAAACCACATTGGCAGCATGCCATGCAGGGACATGCGGCGGCAAACATTCTGCCGGTAGTGGCCTCCAACCGAATTGGAAAAGAGACACAGAAGGATTCCGAAATTACATTTTACGGTTCCAGCTTTATTGCAGATGAAACCGGAGAAATTGTAGAGGAGGCGGATCGGGAGACGGAGACCGTGCTCACACATACCTTTGATTTGGATGCAATTGATGAGAAGAGAAGACAGTGGGGTGTGTACAGAGATCGCAGACCGGAAATGTATCAGACGCTTCTGACACATGGGGCATAAGTTCCGGTGCTTGTGAGCAAGCAGAGTGGATTGCGAATGTCCAAATACGATAAATATCCCGAAGCATCCGGAAAACGGTGGAATAGAGAAAGGATTGGAAGTGACGGAATGGAAATTAAACGATTATATATTGATGGAGAATGGGTGAATGGCAGTGAAGGAAAAACATTTTCTTCGATCAATCCTGCAACCGGAGAGGTACTTGCGGAAATTGCAGAGGCATCCGTAGAAGATACCAAGAAGGCAATTGCTGCCGCAAAAAAATCATTCTACGTTACGAGAGAATGGAGAGATATGGACAGCCAGGCAAGGGGAGATATTCTCCTGAAAATTGCCGATGCGCTGGAAGAAGAAAAGGAAGAACTTGCCAGACTGGAATCCATGGATATGGGCAAACCCCTCAGAGAGGCGGAAGCGGATATTGATGACGGCATTCATTGTTTCCGTTATTATGCGAGCATGATCAAAATGCCTCATGGAGGATGTTACGAAGTAAATACCGGTTTTGGTGAAATGCATAGCTATACAATTCATGAGCCGGTGGGTGTGTGTGCGGAGATTACTCCATGGAATTATCCACTCCTTATGGGGATCTGGAAACTTGCCCCGTCTCTGGCAGCAGGAAACAGTGTCATTTTTAAACCGGCATCGGTTTGCGTACTGTCCTGTATTCGATTGTTTGAGATTTTTGAAAAATGCGGAATTCCGAAAGGTGCTGCGAATCTTGTGATGGGTCCGGGAAGCATTGTGGGAGATTGTCTGGCCGAGAGTCCGGATGTGGATATGATTACATTTACCGGAAGTACAGAAGTGGGTCAGAGCATCATGAGAAAAGCTGCCTCCAATGTGAAAAAAATCGGTTTGGAACTCGGAGGAAAATCTCCGAACGTGATCTTTGCAGATGCGGATCTGGATGGAGCTGTTGAGTGGGCGATGATCGGTATTTTCCTCAACCAGGGTGAGGTATGCTCTGCGGGAAGCCGAATTCTGATTGAAGAAAGTGTGAAAGAGGAATTTCTGAAACGTCTTGCAAAGAAAGCGAATGCCATCACGATTGGCAATCCTCTGGATAATCCGGATATGGGTGCACTGGTATCAGAGTCACATATGAAACGAGTACTTTCCTATATAGAGCAGGGCAAAAAAGAAGGAGCACGTCTTGTATGTGGCGGAGAACGATATACCGAAGGAGAGTGTGCAAAAGGATTCTTTGTAAGACCAACCATTTTTGATGACTGCACCAGCGATATGAAG
>JAUNAE010000109.1 GCA_030527765.1 Eubacteriales bacterium | reverse complement strand
TAATTTGTTATCCCCCACTTATAGAAGATGGGGGTCTCCCCGACTGAGGTGAACTGCAACACGCTTCGCGGAATATTACCCGTGAACAATAACAATCTGTGTTCGCCAAATAGAAGGAGAGTCGGCACTCCAAAAGGAGCCGTGAAATCCATTTCTGAATTTCACGACCCCACTAAATTCTAATAAACTAAATCAGTTATTGACTCATCATAACCAATCCGTGCAAACCATGCCATCTGAACGAGTCGGAACGATTCCATTCGCATCAAAGTAATCTCTCGTATCGCTATCAATATACATCTCATCTGTGATCATGCTTCCCGCATGAACTGTAAGTGTACCATAGACCGATTCACTTACAAAAATCAAATTGTCATTCTGATCGTACAGAGCTCCAATAACGTAAAAATCCTGAATTTTGTCATCAGTATCATTGGAAAATGTTACATAGACGTTACTATCATAGCTATCAGTCAACTCAAAGGAGGACTCACACTGGAATCTATCAACATGATATGAACTATCTGCTTCCTGAGGTTCTATGACCAATTCATAACTTCCGATTGTTTTGCCTTCCAGACCTGTGTCCCACAGAGTTTGCTTGACATAGAAGTAGTCACCCGGCTGCATCTCTACGTGCTGCGGGATCGCAACTATGTAATCTTCCGTATACAGTTCCTCTCCTGTCTCAGAATAGACAATGAGTTGGCCTTCATCAAATGTAACGGCCGCATCCCCGGTGTTCTCTACCCTGGCATAAAATACTCCGCTGCCATCTTCTGAGTCCATGATCAGGTTTTTGTGTGTGACCTCAATATTGCCTTCTGCAAAAACAGTATTTGGCAACAGACACAACGCACCAGCCACCAAAACAGCAATTCCTCTTCTCTTCATAAAGTTCCTCCTTTCATTTCAAGTATTTTGGTAATCTACGAATGGTAACTTTTCAGCTATTTATAGCTATACTTAATTATACTATAGAGTCTTCAGTCCTCTTTCACAAGAACTTTCTCAATCTTTCCGATATACATATCATGGAAATTGCCTTCATCGTTGCCGGAATACCACTTCGGAAGAATCTCTTCATCAATCATGCCTTCCGGGCCCAGAGAGTGTTTGCTGAGTTTCTTGCAGATGAGAACAACTTTTGCCTCTTCAAAATAAGGAACATCCTGATCACACGCTACTGTGTAACCTGCTTTTGCAATTTTGTCTTCGTCTCTTCCGGAAGTACTTCCAAAGTATGCCAGCGTCTTTCTCTCACTCTCCGGATATACAGACACGGAAAAATGATCTGCACCGTCGATAAATTCTTTGGTGAAACGACTCTTTCTGATGTATACATTGACCACATTCTGTCCCCACATCACACCCATACTTCCCCAGGATGCTGTCATTGTGTTCACTTTGTCTTCCTTTTTGGCGGTGATCAGAAGCCACTCCTTGCCAATCATCTCGAACGGGTTTACCGGAAGTTCTTTCAAATCAATTTCTTTAAATACACTCATGTTCATTCTCCTTTTTGTTTCTACTTTATGCATTCATATAATTACCGCAGTATGGACAGCGGTTGGTGTATCCTGCAACTGCCTCGAAGCTGGCGCCACAGCCCGGACAGGTGACTGCGACGAGATGAGTATCCTCCGGAGCAATCGGCTTGTCATCCATAAGTTCCTCTTCCCTCGGAAGTTTCTCGAATCGGAGAGATTTTTTGTCCCAGCTGAATTTTCCGCAATACTCAAAAATATCAATGGTCATTCCAATGGCATAGCCGCCGGAATTCTTCGCAAAACTCGTCGGTATAATTGCTTCTCGCTCGATTCCTCTCTCATCAAAAAAATGCACCTTCAGGTTTGTCGGATACTGTCCATTCACCAAAACGCGGGTATCATCCACATATCCGTAGATTTTGGCCGGATAGCGTTTGCCCTTCTCCACAATTTTCTTCTGTGCTCTCATTCTGGAAAGGCTGATCACCACAAAGACAATTCCGATCACGACAAAAATCATCGGAATCAACAGGAAGAAGTCGAATTCGCCCCGGAAGTCTCCTGCTGCAATGCTGAAAGCACCGGCAAGCACTGCCGTCACCACGCCTCCCAACAGGATGAAAAAGGCCCCCATAGCCAGCAAAATATAATACATTGTCATCATAATACAGATCCTCTTCACGTGTTATTTATATCTATTCTTCATATACTACACATTTTACCCTACTCTGTCCTCTTCCGTCAATCTGGGCACTCGGGAATCATGGTTGTGAACCGCTTCCTTTTATTCTATAATAAGTTCATCAAATCAAGAAGAGGTATTTAGACTATGATTACAAATGAAAAACTGATTGAGCGTTTTCTGCGCTATGTAAAAATCGATACACAGTCTCAGGAAGATGCGGAAGTTCTTCCTTCTACTGCCAAGCAAAGAGATCTCGCAAGTCTCCTTGCAAAGGAACTGACAGACATGGGGGCCGAGGTTGATTACGACGAAGAACATTGCTACGTGTATGCCAAAATCCCGGGAAGCGAACCGGCTCTCGGATTTGTTGCACACATGGATACGGCTCCTGCTGCCAGTGGTACGAATGTGAAGCCGCGTATCATCTCCGCTTATGACGGAACAGATGAGATTCTTCACACAGAAGAATTCCCGGAACTTCTGAATCATATCGGGGAAGATCTGATTGCCACAGACGGCACCACTCTTCTTGGTGCAGACGATAAGGCGGGCGTTGCTGAGATTATGAACCTTGCAGAATATTATCTGACACATCCGGAAATTCCACACCGTACTCTTTGGATTGCCTTTACACCGGATGAGGAAATCGGTGAAGGTACTGCAAACTTTGATACGGACCGCTTCCTTGCAAGAGAAGCTTACACCTGTGACGGCGGAAAGCTTGGAGAGCTGGAGTATGAGTGCTTCAATGCAGCCAGTGCCCGGGTGGAAATCACCGGAAAAAGCGTTCATCCAGGAGATGCCAAGAATACTATGATCAATGCATGCCGTATTGCCGTAGAATTCCAGAATATGCTTCCGGAGGCAGAAGTTCCGGAACACACCGAAGGTTATGAAGGTTTTTACCATCTGGACAGCATGGAAGGTTCTGTAGAGCATGTAACTCTGAAGTACATTCTCAGAGACCACGACAAAAATCTTCTTGCGATCAAGAAACAGAAGATCCAGAAGGTTGCCGATTACCTCAATGACAAATACGGATATGACATGATTGAGCTGATCATCCGTGATCAGTATTGCAATATGGCGGAAATTGTCAAAGAGCATATGAGTCTTGTTGATAATGCGGTAAATGCCATGAAATCTCTTGGTATCACACCGCGTATTCAGCCAATCCGCGGCGGTACCGACGGAGCAGCTCTTTCCTTCCGTGGAATTCCCTGCCCGAACCTGTGCACCGGCGGCTACAACTTCCATGGCAGATATGAGTATGCCTCCATTCAGGAAATGGAAGCATCTGCAAATCTTCTGATCGAACTTGCAAAATTGTAATACGTATAACTGAACGACAAGGAGCTGTCGCACCCGCATCTTTTTGATGCCGGTGCAACAGCTCCTCCTTTTTTTGTAAGCCTGTATGTAAAATCAGTACAACAGCCGCCTTATTACTATTATTCTTTGTGATTCAGTCTTGCTTCATATTTCTTGTTGGCACGTTTGTTTCGGAAATATCCTCCGATCAGTCCTCCCAGACCTTTGAAGAAATGTCCGTTCACGATCGTAAGAATGCTGTCTACCATCTCTCCGGATACCATACCGGCGCTCATCTTTCCAATGGCACGGAATGGCATGTTATAAATAAACATGGTATTCAGATCCGGAACACCTACCTCGTAGGATTTGTCCAGTCGTTTCTTCAGTACCTTGTATACCAGACGGCAAACACCACTCTTGGCATCCTTCATCTGGCAGACGGCATCGTTCTCATCAAGAAGGCCGACTTTTTCCTCCGGAAGAACTGCAGCATACAGTTTTACAAATTCCTCATAGTGAACGTTTCGAACGTATCCGTATTTGTAACTTGGAAGTTTCTCGATGTCATAAGGCAGTTCTGTGATGGTGCCCTCTTTGGTAACCGTTCCTGTGAGCTTAATATCCGCCACACTGGCACCAACCATAATCTGATACTCGCCTCCTTCTACTTCCCAGCCGTTGGAAACTGTAGAGAAGTAACGGAAGGTTTTGTCATCAAATGGAATTTCCACTTTTTCAGACTGTCCGGCTTTGATCCGGACTTTTTTGAACCCTTTGAGTTCCTTTGCCGGACGGATGAGACCGGAATCTTTTTTGCCCACATAGAGCTGAACAATTTCCGCACCGTCTCTCTTTCCGGTATTGGTAATCGTCACGGTGACTCCCTGATCGGTTACAACAAGATCGCTGTATTCGAACGTTGTATAACTCAAACCATATCCAAATGGGAACTGTACTGCGATATCTGCGGTGTCATAATAACGGTAGCCAATGAACGGTCCTTCACGATACTGAAGATTACGTTTTTCGGTCGTTGCATAGTTCACGACAGAGCAGTCTGTGTATGCAAACGGATAGGACTCAGACAGCTTACCTGTCGGAATTTCTTTGCCGGTCAGAAGATCCAGCATTGCGGAAGCTCCCGCCTGTCCTGTCAGATATCCATGAAGCAGACCTTTCAGATTGCCAATCCACGGCATCTTCACGGAAGATCCGGCACTCATAATACCAACGATGTTCTTGTTATATACATAAAGCTGCTCCAGCTCTTCGATCTGGTAGTCCGGCACATCCATGGACATTCTGTCTGCGCCTTCACTCTCTGCGATCTCATCCAGACCAAAGAAGAACAGTACAACATCTGCCTGCTCCGGATCATCCACAACCTTCAGATCATAGTTGCCGATCACGTCTGCGATTTTCTCAACCTTTGTTGCATTTACCTGAGAACTTCCGGCTCCCTGATATCTCGGTTTCTCTACGAATGGTCCCTTCAGGCAAACCTTGGCACCTGCTTTCAGCGGAAGAATTTTCTCCTCATTTTTCAGAAGAACTGCGGAGTTCACCGCTGCCTTTCTTGCAATGGCATGATGCTGTTCTTTGTCAAATCCCTTGCTGTTGTCGTTATCTTTGAAATAAAGGGCTGCCTCCACTACCGGAAGAATGGCTTTGTCGATCTCCTCTTCCGTAATACGGCCTTCACCTTCTGTTGCAGCCTTAATCAGCTGTCTTGCAGAATCAAATCCCGGATTCGGCATCTCCATGTTGGACTGGCATTTCACACCTTCCACATGGTCATTGGAAGCACCCCAGTCTGTTACGACGATTCCGTCAAATCCCCACTCTTCACGAAGAATGTCCACGAGAAGATGTTTATTCTCGTTGGCATATTTGCCATTCACTTCGTTGTAAGCGGACATGATGGATTTTGCCCCGCCTTCTTTGATGGCAATCTCAAAAGCAGTCAGATAAATTTCTCTCAAAGTACGCTCATCCACTACGGCATTCATGGCCATACGGCGAGTCTCTCTGGAGTTTACCGCAAAATGCTTCGGACAGGAATACACATGACGGCTCTGAATTCCTCGAACATAGGAAGCTGCCATCTTTCCTGCCAGAATCGGATCCTCGGAAAAATATTCGAAGTTACGTCCGCAAAGAGGGGAACGCTTCATGTTCAGTCCCGGTCCCAGGAGAACGTCTACATTCTGAGCAACAGCCTCTTCTCCCAGTGCTTTTCCAATTTCCTCACCGATTTCCGGATCCCAGGAATTGGCAACTGTTGCCGCTGTCGGGAAGCATGTAGCCGGCAGAGACGCATTCAGACCAAGGTGGTCTCCTGCTCCCTCCTGACGACGAAGTCCGTGAGGGCCATCTGAAAATACAATGGAAGGAATTCCAAGTCTGTCAATACTGTGGGATTCCCACTCGTTTTTTCCGCTGAGAAGAGCGGCCTTTTCTACAATTGTAAGTTTTGAAATAATCTCTTTTGCGTCCATGTAAATACTCCCCTTTTCTGATGATCATCGCTGCTGACCAATTACATACTTCTATAAAATTGTAATCAAGTTAAGAACCAATACTGTTACTTTGATAATTTGTTATCCCCCACTTATAGAAGATGGGGGCTCCCCGACTGAGATGAACAATTACGATAGCTTATTTATACCACAAAATTTTCCCCCGAAAATATTCTGCGGATAACTTGTCGTTTTTTACGGACAACTTGCACCAAAACGGTGATCCTACAGATTCGCCGGCAGCAATACTCGAACCTTGAACCACCCGTCCTCGAAGGAACAGCTCATACCACCGTCGTATTTTTCTGCCACCTGAGAAATGGACTTCAGTCCGAATCCATGCTTCACATTGTCTTTCTTCGTTGTCGCCGGAAAATGGTCGCTCTGGAAAAATCGTTTCGGTTGGTCTTCCCTCAAGCGCACATTCACACCTTTACTGCAGTTCTCACATTCGATGACAAGGAACTGATTTTTCCGGCGCACAGACAGATTGATGATACGCCGTTCCTTCTCCTCCACCTGCTGGGTTGCCTCGATGGCGTTGTCCAGCATATTTCCAAAAAGAGAACAAATATCTTTCACATGGATGGATGAAAGCATCTCCCCGTCTGCCATGGCATGCAGCGTAATTTCCTTATTCGCACACTGAAGACTTTTGGTGGTGAGTATGACATCCAGCACCTTGTTTCCCGTGTTCATGAAAGACTCCTGAATGGCGATGGTCTGTTCCATATCCTTCAGAACCTCCGCACGTTTTGCCGGATCGTTCTCATTCTTCAGAGCGAGAACATAGTGCTTCATATCATGAATTTCTTTTCGCATGGCCTCCGAATTGTCCATGGCCAGTCGATACTGTTCATACTGTTTCTGGAACAGCTGGTTGATGGCATCTTTCTCTTTCTTCGCCGCCAGCTCATTTCGTCGTCCCATCTGGGTCATGAGCATCAGCATGCCTCCGAAATCTACCAGTGTACGAACATAGAGCAGATTTTCCCTGGCAGAAAAAGGAGTGTTCGTTGTGACAAAAGACAGATTCGACATTAGAAACGCCCCCACTCCTGTGAGGAAGACGCCGGTAAATTCTCTCTTACTGATATTCAGATTGTGATTTGGCAGGAAGTTGCCCTTCTCAAAATGATAATACAGACGGAAAACAAGAAGATAAACTACCGTCATCATCACAAGAGACGGCAAAAATCCCTCCGGAACTTTCATGCGCACGCTCCAGACATGAATCTGCGTATACAGACTTGCCGCAAACTCTGCCAGAACAAAGGCGTGAATCGTCAGCACTCCACAATCTCTTGGCTTGATATCCAGCACAACATACAATTCTCCGTACATGAGAAGCACGGCAACGATCATCGCCGGAATCCAGAACTCGAGGGCAAGAATTCCCGCAACATACTGAAACAGAATCTGCAGAAATGCCGTCAGCACGCATTGCATGGCGAATACTTTTCCCGTGTACTTCCGCTTATAAATACAAAAATAGACAAACACCGCAAACCATTCTGCAATTGCGGTAAAAAGTCTCGGAGTGTCCTGAAGATTTACAGGACTGAAAAATCCGGACAAATTCAGCATCATAGAATTCCCTCCGCAAGCGCCGCCATAAATTCTTTTTTCTTTGCACGACTCATGGCAAGCACTTCTCCCGTCGTTAATTCTACCTCTTCCTTGGAAACGGCTTTTACACAGGAAAGATTCACAAGGTACGCATTGTGACACTTCTCAAATCCATGAGACGCCAGCATTTCCTCGAATCGTTTCAATGGGCCCAAAGTCACATAATCCCCTTCTGCCGCATGAACAATCACGTTATTTCTCTGACTTTCTATGTAGGAAACCGTGCTGCAGTCCAGTTTCAAAATTTTGTCATTCACGGAAATGCTAATGTAGTGATGCGCCTTTCTGAGGGCGGTTCTCTGAATGGATTTCTGCAGTAATTTCTCAAATGCAGGATAAGGAACCGGCTTCAGCACGTACCCGAGGGCATCTACCATGTATCCCTGCACAGCGTACTGCACTGTGGATGTGATAAATATGATGACCACCTGATCATCCACCTGTCGGATTTTTTCTGCTGCGGACATTCCATCCAGATGCTTCATCTGAATGTCCAAAAGCACGATGTCAAACTGTCCCTGGTATTCATCCACCAGATCCATTCCGTCGGAATAACGGGTGATGGATATCTGCTCCCCATTCTCCATGGCATATCTGTGAATATAATTTTCCAGCAGAACTGCCTCAGCCTGCTCATCTTCTACAATACATATATTTACCATTGTGGCCTGATACCTCTGTTTTCTTAACCTTCAAAGGGTTCCGGGCGTTTCATTGTGGAGATGATGTCCACAAAGGTTCCTTCCTTTCCGCTTTGAAGCATTGCCTGTAAAGCTTCCTGTACGTGGAATGCCATCTCTTTTGAAGCACGGTTTTCTTTGCCTTCTGCCAGTGCTTTCGCCATCTCGGATACGCCGATTCCACGATAATTGTCTTCATAAGGATTTACCGGTTCCAGAACGACCGGCTCTCCTGAATTTTCGAAATTGAAATTGTTTGGCAGGAAACGAACCTGTCCTCCGAATTGATTTGGATCTGTCAAATACAGAATTCCTTTTTTTCCATAGATGACGAAGTGCGCCTGATCCTTGCAGATGGTCTCTGCGTTCATGTGGAAAGTTCCTGTAATTCCGTTCGCCATCTGGATCACGGCTGAGGCGATGCTCTCATTCGGCGTCTCTATCTCCTTGCCGGTATCTTTCATTCCCGGCACCGGATTCACGCGCTTCGGGTAAGGTGCGGCAATCATACTTCCCACTCTTTTGACCGGTCCAAGAAGACTCACCAGTCCGGTCATATAATATACACCGTAATCGAAAAGAATGCCCGCTCCCGGCTGACGCAGAAATGCGAATACTCCCGTCAGAATATCATTGTCTCTGTTTGCGGCGATGTTAAAGGAGTGAATGTCTCCCAGCATTCCCTCGTCGATTGCTTTTCTTGCTGTCTGAAGGGCTGCGCCAAGAAAGGTTTCCGGAGCGGAAGCAAGGATGCGACCTTTCCGATCCGCCAGTTCCAGTAATTCCCGTGCCTTCTCCACATCGTCTGTGAGCGTTTTTTCGGTATAGACGTGTTTTCCGGCATTGAGTGCGTCTCGAATCACCTGATAATGCGCTCCTACCGGTGTTAAGTTGACAACCAGTTCTACTTCCGGATTCTGAAGAAGTTCTTCAACGCTGCAGGCCGAGATGTTAAATTTCTCTCCTTTTTTCTGTGCATTCTCCAGATGCTGGGATGCAATTGCAATGACGTTTAAGTTGTCAAATTTGTGAATCATGTTTTCAAGATATATATCGCTGATGGCACCTGAGCCGATGACTCCTACGTTCATGGGGGAAGACCTCCTTTTGTGGTTTTTGGTGGGTTCGTGGTTTGGGGTTGTAGTTGAGGGTTTGGGGTAACTGTGAGGCACGGAATTGTTAGTTTTATTATGTATATTTTATCAGTGAATGGGGGGAATTACAATGAATTCCGTCACTGTCAGGTGATCAAGGTCACTGTCAAGTGTTCGTTGGCAAATCTTTTTCATACAGAAGACTCACGGCACACGCCCGAGTGATACAGTTCTTGTGCCTGTTTCTGACCTGATTTTGCAAATTGAAGATTCAGGTCAGAATCTCAGGCATATGTTATTTGGCCTGAGAAGCAGAAAGTGAGAACCCGGCCAAGGAAACTGACTTCTCTTACATTTTTAACTATTCTGGCATGGTGTTAGCTTCTTTTCGCATGCCTGCTCTGGCTTCTCCAACTATTCAGGCATGGTGTTTCCTTGACTTTGCATGCCTACTTTTGTGGCTTCAACTATTCTGGCATGGGGTTAGCTTCTTTTCGCATGCCTGCTCTTACGATTCCAGCAATTTCAGCATGCTATTAGCTTCTTTTCGCATGCCTGCTCTGGCTTCTCCAACTATTCAGGCATGTTGTTGACTCCTTTTCACATGCCCACTCTTACGATTCCAGCTATTTCGGCATGCTATTAGCTTCTTTTCGCATGCCTGCTCTTGCATTTTCAACTATTCCGGCATGGTATTTCCTTGACTTTGCATGCCTACTTTTGTGGCTTCAACTATTCTGGCATGCTCTTAGCTTCTTTTCGCATGCCTACTCTGGCTTCTCC
>JAUNAE010000599.1 GCA_030527765.1 Eubacteriales bacterium | reverse complement strand
CAATAGATTTTTTCTGCCCTTTTTGCCCTTTTTACCCTGATGACAATTACAGCCTCTGTTTATTCCGATGCGATTCGATGTGATCAATCAAATGGCAGTTCCACCGAATCATCAATCTCCATAAATTCTTCTTCCTTTTCCGCCACACCCAGGAAGTAAAAAATTCCATTCGTCTTGCGAAGTGTAAATCCCTTCCTCTCCATGACACTAAAGAATTTCTTCTTGCCAAGGGGCTTACGATCTGCATCCTCACAATACTTCTCATAAAGAAGATATATGGCTGAACGTTCTATTTTGGAGTCATCTTTTTTAACCAGCTTCTCATCAATAAATGCTTTCACACTGTCAGAAGCCCTCTGAATGATCTGCACGCATTCCTTACTGTGGTCACTCTCCGTAAACTCTTTTCTCTCATAAAGTTCAGAAAGCGCCTGCATGGCCATATGAATGGCATAATCCAGTTCAAGGCAAATCTTCTTTTTCAACTGTGTATCTTTTTTCTCTTTTGGAATTTTACGATTGATATCTAAAACCAGCAGTCGCCTGTAGAAAGCATCTGATTTTTCTTCCAGATTTTCAGGCATATCATTTGCTGAAAACAATAACTTTGCATGACTATGAAAGAACAATGGGTCCTTATTTTTGCGTTCATACATAAGCATGTCCTCTCCTGTAGCCTTCTTAACAACGTCTGTTGTCTCCATAGCCTTACACGGGATATCACCGCAGGAATTCATAAGCTTTCCAAACAGATTTGTTGCATAAAAGCGTTTGTTCAGATCCTGCAATGAAATATGGCAGCTGTTTTTCTTACCGACTATGTTCTGGAACATATCAATCACTACCGACTTTCCAGTTCCACCATCACCCAAAAGCATCATAAATTTCTGAAACTGTGTATCGCTTGTCATACTATAACCCAGATATTCCCACATCATTTTTTCTTCCATCGAATCAGGAATTGAAAAATCCAGGTACGCTCTGATGCTTGCACAATTTTCTTTCACCTTTTCAAATTCATCTGGGTAAAAAGCAAATGGAATCTGATTCGCGGATAAATATTTTGGACTGTGATCAATCATCTTCTTTTCTATCGGATCATAAAAACCATTTTTAAAATTCACCCAATACTCTGGATAATTGTATAGATCGTCAAAATCTTTCTGTACCGACTGCTGTGCTATAAGGAGTTGATAAACTCTGTTAATGGTCGGCTGCGTTACCTTGTCTCGATAAATCAGCTTTTGGATTTTTGCCTTTAAGCGAATTCCTTTCACATCCTGATAATACATTCCATCCTCATATACGAACGGAATCTCATCGATCACAAAAAACGGTGCAACCTTTAACAGATACTCTGCAATGTTCAGATCAATTACCCTTGTCGCTTTTCCATTTTCATCCATATCATGAAACTCATTCAGCTCCTCTGAGAATTCTGGTGGTGTCTCATATGAGAGGATGAAATTGCGAAGTGTGGATTTAAGTTCATCCATGCAATCTGTTTTTTCTAAATGCTCCTTATCTTTAAAAAGCTTCCATCCAATCCTATAAATCAGATATTCACTTTTCATAAAATCTTCCAGGTCATCATTTGTCTTTTTGTATTCAGTTGCGATTACATATGTATAGGCTGTTTGATTCGTCCCTGTAAGCGCTATTTCCTGCATATAATCAAGAAACTCCTGAAGCTTGTACGAAAGTTCATCTCTTTCATGAATACAGACTGCCTGATACCCTGCAAATAAAATGTTCTGCGCCAGCTCCGGACGACTCACGATAAAAATATATTTATGCTCAATGTCCGGTGGTTCTGTACGCATGTAATATTCAAAAAAATTCTTATACATAGGCGTTACTCCTTTTATCTACGAAATATTTCTTCAACTTCCGCTTTCCATCAGGGGCTG
>JAUNAE010000598.1 GCA_030527765.1 Eubacteriales bacterium | reverse complement strand
AAATAGAGATAAAACAATCCGAAAGAAAAGCAGCAGAGCGATTCGCATGGATCTCGAGAAGGAAGGCAATTTTATCTGTGCTGTATGCGGCAGCAAAAGACCCGAACAGAACAGCGATTGTCAGCCATCTCCATGGGAACTGGATTACAGTTATAAAGCGATACAGACTGACCGGGAGAAAATCCAGGCTGTTATAGGGAAAATAGATTGTGGATAATACAATTGCACAAAGACATAGCAATCCGCAGTATTTACTGAAGGAGTCTGTTTTTGTACGGTCAGTGTGATCAAAGGAAATCACGAAGTAAAGTATAAAGATTGTCAGGCCTATGACCATCGCGAATCCGATATTGAAGGGAAGCTCTGCTCCGGCCGTATTTTTTTGATCTGACCCCAGGGCACCGGATATGGAAGGTGAAAAGATCTGCAGAAGATAAGCTCCGGATGACTGGATATAGCTTGTTTCCTGGTTGACAGAAATGTCCATCCTCATGGAATCAACAAACGGCAGTATAAAGCTGAGATTGAGAAGAAGCGTCAGGCCTGCTGCCTTCATCAACGCGGTCAGCCTATGGAAATTCAATGTACTCTTTATTTTGATTAAACAGAAAAACAGGATCACCTGCACGCATAACACACATGACAGTATATGTGACTGGATAATGCCGGTTAAACCGATTACGATAGGGAGGTACTGCTTCAACCGAATCGATTCATTTGGATCTGAAGTGTAAATTTCGTAAAAGCCCAGCACAATCAGAGGCAGGAACGTCATGGCGGTCGTTTCACCGACTGCAGACCGTTCCATAATGTTGCTGAGCCGGGTAATGCTGAGCGTATATAAAGCACAGGCAAGCAGTGCCTGGTGGTCTTTCTGCAGAATCCTTTTGGCACAGTAATACATGATCAGGCAGGTACTGATTGACAGAAAAGCACAGAAAAAATTATAGGCGAAATTCAGGGAAAAACCGCACAGATACAAAATCGACGGCAGATAGAGAAACAGATGACCGTAGAATAACGGGTTTGCATAACCGTATCCATTTAAAGCCGTTGAATAAATGCGCGGGAAAATGTTCCCGATAGAGATTTCATCGGCGAGACAAACAATTCGGTTTAAGTGAAACTGCAGATCATGTCCTGCATATGAGAAATTTGCAATAAAGGGAAAAATTGAGAAAAGACACACAGCTCCCAGAAGCGAGATGGTTACTCTGCCTTTTTTATCAAGTGTCGAAATTTGTACGCATAAAAAATTAACCAAAAGAAAAAAGAAAGCACTCAAGAACAAAACCATAATTTTGAATGCGATTATTTCGGTGATCGTGATTTCCGAGATGCTTAGCGATCCGTTCCCGGAAAATAATACCGATAACTGCATATCATTCAGCGGTGTTAAAGAATGGATCTGGACAGTCTGTGACTCCTCAGTCATAGAATCTCTTAATATCAGATCCTGAAAATTGGACTGGACATCATGATTCCAATTGGACAAACGCAGCATGCCGGTTGTGCTGTTGAAACTGTTTTCTGTGTCGGAATTCTGAACTGAACGGTAGGAAACAGTGACGTTATACGCACCGGGAAAAAGTGTGAAGGGGGAGGAATACAATACAAGTGTTTCGTCAATTTCTTTGTTTGAATAAAATAAATGTGAATCGTTTCCGGATTTATATACAAGCTCCATATTGCCGTTTTCAGAGAAATCGGAGACATAAAGACTGGAAAAATCAAACGAAACACTGTATATGGGTCTCAGACAGCTGATGAACAAAAATACCAGAATACACAATTCAACTGCGATAAGAATTCTCATCGCCTTGTTCTCTTTTACAATGCTGCGGATACGGTCCATTCTCTGTTTCTCCTTATTGAAAGCACATTTTTGTATTAATATTTTAACATGCAAAT
>JAUNAE010000108.1 GCA_030527765.1 Eubacteriales bacterium | reverse complement strand
AAAAAACAGGTATAAGTTTCGTAAACTTATACCTGCAAATGTTTTGATCTATTCTGTTATTTTCTTTTCATATATTCAAGGAACTTATGCCTACCTTTGCCATGTCCGGAGAATTGTCCTGTATTCAATTGAATTATGATTTGCATTAACACAGACTTCTGAAGAATGCACATTCTTCATCATTACACTTTATAGCTTCTTTATGGCGTATGTTCAGATGGAACACATGCCCGATTTCTTTTTCGATCTCACTTCCATACAGATGATACTCACAAGGAACGCCCTTGGACTTTAGCAGTTCATACATTGGTTCCGCATGCTCACGAAGGAAATCATGTACCGATGTCATCACGAATGCCGGTGGAAACTGTGAAGTAATATAGTTAAGTGTATCCACCTGATTCAACCAGTTATTTGGATTACCATCGAAATACGAATCAGCTAAAGCATCTTTGATAAATATCTTGCCATCATACATTCCACAATTCAATGCAGTACCTCGTACTTTCAGAGAATCTGACGGATAATTTAAGGCAATTAGTTTCTGATAGTCCGGATTTGTAAGAAGGGCAAGATACTGAGAAGCCAACTGTCCTCCTGCAGAATCTCCTACTACAAACAGCTTATCTGTATCGATCTGATATTTCTCCTGATTTTTCACGATCCACCAGAACACCTCATTGATATCTTCGATTGCGGCAGGATATCGATGTTCCGGTGCAAGGCGATATGTAAAGTTAACTACTGTAAAACCTCGCATGGCAAGATCCATACAGTAAAACTGATAACGCTCTTTGTCACCATACACCCATGCGCCACCATGAATACTGATAATTGTCGGTTTGGGATCATTCGATTCTGCAGCAATGTCTTTTCTGCGATAGATATCCAGCTTATTCCAGACAGGATCCGTGCCATATACAAGGTCATTAACTCTCTCTATTTCCGCCGGAGTCTGTAATCCGGCATCTCTGATGTCATCCCCTTCTGTAAATATTTTTCTGATAAATTCAGGATTTCCCATAGGGTTTGATTTTTTCAACATCCTATTTCCTCTAATCTCTCTATATTAGATAAAATTTTTTCTACAGTGTCCGCTTTCAGTTAGTCCTAGATATCAAGTGCTGCATGATATCCCCAGTACACTGCGTTTGTAATCGTAGATACTCTGGATGCATCTCCTACCACACGAACATATGGTGCAGTATCCATGAGTGCCTCCACCACATCTGTTCTGGATCTCTGTCCAAGTGCGCAGATTACTGTACTTCCTTCTACCAGAACCTTCTCGCCATCTTTGTTTTCACATAAGATGCCTTTGTCTGTCACTTCCAGTCCTCTGTATCCGGTATGAACCGTACAGTACTTGTCGATTTCCTTCATCAGAAGTGGGCGATGTCTAACATTCGCATCCGGTGCAAGTACGTCTCTCATCTCCACAATCTGTACCTTCTTGCCTTCCTGTCCAAGGTGAACCGCGCATTCACAACCTGCAAGACCGCCTCCAAATACAACAACGTTGTCCGTACATTTTTCTTTTTCTTTATAATAATTATTTACAACGATTACATTGGCTCCTGTCTCACCCTTCAGTCCAGGAAGAGGTGGAACCAGTGGTGTAGAACCGGCTGCGATGATCAGGGCGTATGGTGCTTCCTTCTCTACGTACTCCGGCGTCACTTCTGTGTTCAGACGAATTTCTACACCGGCCTTCTCTGCCAGAAGTTTATAAGTTCCTGACAACTGGTACATCTCATACTTGAATGGAAGTGCCTGCTCACTCTTTAAGATACCGCCTACTTCATCCTCTTTTTCACAGAGAATTACTTCATGACCTCTTCTAGCCGCTGTGTAAGCTGTGTAAAGACCACCGGGACCTCCTCCTGCTACAAGTACTTTCTTCTTGACCGGTGCAGGTGTCACTTCGCTTCCTTCCATCTCACGACCAATGAGAGGATTTACAGTACAGCGTCTTGTAGACGTAGCTGCACGCTCTGCCATACAGGTGAAGCAGCGTAAACATCTGACGATTTCTTCGTCTCTTCCTTCCACAACTTTACGAGGCAGTTCCGGATCGGCAAGAAGGGCACGTCCCATGTATACAATATCTGCTTTTCCGCTTGCGATGATTTCTTCCAGTTGCTGCGGATCATTTAATCCACCGATGGTTGCTACCGGTTTTGATACATGTTTTTTAATTTCCTCTGCAAGGAATAAGTTTCTTCCATGATCCTCAAACATAGATGGATGTGTAATGCCAAATGTTTTCTGATAAGTTCCTGCAGAAACATGGATAATATCTACGTATGGCTCGATCATCTTTGCGATCTCCACGCCTTCTTCCAGTCCATATCCACCCTCTACAAACTCAGAACCACTCATTCTGAACTCGATTGGGAAGAAAGGTCCGACTGCCTCTCTGACTGCTTTCAGCACCTCGATTGCAAGACGGGTACGATTTTCAAGAGTTCCGCCATATTCATCTGTTCTCTTATTAAAAAGAGGGGATAAAAACTGGTTTAACAGCCATCCATGACCTCCATGAATCATAATCATCTCGAAACCGGCGCGTTTCGCAAGACCTGCAACATGACCATAAGAAGCAACGATTTCATCAATCATCTCTTTTGTCAGAGCCTTTACCTGTACACCGTCTGCACGAACGGTATCAGAAGGTCCCCACTGATTCATGTTATGCTGTTTTGATTTATCCGTCATGTAAGTTCCCGCAAACTGTCCGGAATGAGAAAGCTCGATAGACGGGATTCCTCCATGTCTGCGGATAGCATCTGCAGTATACGTAGCACATGCAAGAGAATTCAGAATACTTTCATCCAGATGATAGGCATGAGAACCGTCTGTGGCAGGGTGAACCATACACTCGCTGACAGTGACTGCAGCCGCTCCTCCTTTACTTCTGAGTTCGTAGAATGCTGTAGACTTCGGTCCGATGCATCCGTCATTTGTAATATCGGTTCCGCCCATAGGTGCGCTGAACATTCTGTTTCTAAATGTAGTTCTTCCGATGGTGATCGGTTTACTCAGATTAGGAAATTTACGTTTCATACTTTCATGCCTCCTGATATATGCACATTATTGTGATTTCTGAATTCCATATTTAATCGTTATTTTAACAAATCCGGGCTGGACCTGCCACCCCGGATTTATCAATTTCTGTAATGGACGGGAGATACTCTCCTGTCATTCAATTATGAATTATTTATTTTCTGCTTCTCTCTGTCTTAATTCTTCCTGGATTCTTGGCATATCCTTATCCAGTTTGTAGAACATGATTACTACGATACAAACCACGATCATGATAACCGGTAACCAGTTGTATAAGAATGTGATTGCTGCTTTTGCTGAATCTGACTGAACCTGTGCAGCTCCGTCGTATCCGCCATATGCAAGGATCCATCCAAGAGCCACCTGACCAATACCAAGACCGAGTTTCTGAGCTGCAGAGATTGCTGCATTACCCATACCAACTGTCTTAATACCTGTCTTCCAGAAACCGTACTCTAATGTATCAGCTACCATACCGAATGCCATACCGCCAGCAGCACCAAGACCGATACCTTTCAATACGTTGAATAAGATCAGGAGTGCTACATTTGTTCCAGCAAGACCAGTTCCTGCAAATCCAAGTGCCATTCCAATTAAACCTACAAGGTATGTTTTCTGCTTTCCGAACTTCTTCATGAAGAATGGTGTGAAGAACATGATTGCAAACTGTGAAATTGAAAGTGCGTTATTGATTGGTGTGTAAAGTGAGTAATCTCCAAGTACGTCTGCACTGTAGTAGATTGCGCCTGCTGAGTACATTACGATGATAAAGAAGATCACGAACATACAGAGAATCATTGTTAACCAGTAACCATTTGAAAAAAGTGCTTTTAATGCTACACCTACAGGAACTTCATCTGCAGGTTTTCCATCGCCGGATCCTTCCACTACAGTTCTCTCTTTTGTTCCCATTACACAGATTACTGCAGATACCACGATCAGGATACCAACTACGATCGTTGCCATTGTCCATCCACGCTGAGCTTCTACCATATATGGTTCAGCTGCACCGGAGAACTTAATTACCATCTTCATAAAGAAGGTATTCATCAGGATATTTGAGATCGTCTGGAAAATCATACTGATGTTTCCAAGCATACCATGTTCATATGCATCCGTCGTACTGAACGATATCAGCGCATTGTATGGTACAAACATTGCTGTATAGAATACAGTATTTACCAGGTTATAAATAATGAACAGATATACATATTTGATTGCCCCTGTCATGGAACTTGGAATACTGAACAGCAAAATGGTTGCCAATGCCATTGGGAGACACATACGAAGTAACCAAGAACGGCCTTTTCCAAGTTTTGATTTTGTCTTATCAACGATACGTCCCATGATCAGGTCGGAAATACCGTCAAAGATTTTTGAAATTGCGATGATGTTGCTGACTACCACTGCGTCGATCAGAGAAACGTCAGTAAGGTATTTCATAAGGAATGCTGACATCATACCATTGACAAATGCCATTCCCAGGTTTCCCATACCATAGCCAATTCTGTCATTCCACCCAAGCTTGGTATGAGGATTGTTTGTTTTTGATGCAAAACTAAACATAATGTGCTCACCTCTCCAAATTATTTGTTTACGTGTGTTGTTATTTCATGTGTATAATATACAAAAGATTCCCATTAAAAAATATCATTCTTTTGTCGTTTTTGTTCTTATTCTGCAGTTACTTTCAAAATATTTACATTTCCCAGAATACCGGTTGGTGAGAATGGACGCTGTACAGACATCGCTGCAACATTAGCTCCAAGTGCACGAGCCTTACGCTCTGTAAGTGTTGCTACATCGACACGGATCTGGTGGTTCTCGCCTTTCTCATTGCAGAAAACAAAGCGATAAGGTGCCTGAACCTTTGTTCCAAGGCTCTCACCATCTACGAAGACTTCTGCTGCCTCGCAGACATGATCGATCTCAAGGATATAGGTTGCTCCTTCTTCGAACTCTGCTTCTGCCTGGTAGATGTAAAATCCACTGAAATCAGGATACTGCTTCTGCATTCCGGTATATGGTGCCTGAACACAGCCCACTGCTTCCTCATCTTTCACAGCATAAACAGGTTCTCCTGCAAGTCTTGAAGCAATATAATCCTTTGACTCTGCCTTTGCTACTGCAAATTCAGAAATGGTACGTACGAAACTCTCTTTCTCAGACTTTACCGTCTCTTTTTCTGCAAGTTCACTATCAAACACAAGAATACAAAGCTCCAGCGGATCGATAGAAAGTTCTACTTTCACATGGTTCTCATCCACCTGTACAAAAGAAACTGCCTCTAAACGATTCTCCCATGGATAATATCTTACAGGTGTACCCTGTCCAAGAATGGTAACTGTTCCTTCATATCTGCTTCCGCTCATCTCATTCAGGAAGAAATACTCGTCTTTTCCTTCCAGTTCATAGTGATACGTTGTGAGAAGTTTGTTTGCCGGTGCAAATTCAGCCTGAAGTGCAATTCCGGTCTCTTTGATATAGGATACAAGTTCTGTTAACGGAACTACTTTTACGGATTCACATACATCTGCAGGTTTATGATCCACAAAAATTACAGGAAATCCTGTTTTCTCTGCCTTCTCGATAAATGTAGCCACATCAGGATCCACATAAGAAGCGCCGCTGATCACAAGTGCGCCGTAAGCCACGCCATTTACCTGTAGAGTCTTTCCATCAAATTCACATGGGTACTCCTCATTTTCTGCAAATACATCGGAAGGAATAATGTGAAAATCGATCTGTCCTTCGCTTAATGTTCTGCAGGTTGGAATATTGCTGTCCCCATTACCTGCCCACACGGACTCCGCTGCATAGAGAACTGCCACATCAGGGCATGCTTTTCCGCCATCGATCAGATGGCAGACACGATTGCTGTATGCCATCAAATCACCAAAACTTAAGAATGTCGGATTTTCTCCATGTGCATAGAAATGCGGAGGACAATCCGGATCAGGAAATGGTGCCGGTGAGAAAGCATGTGGCACGAAACGATTCACACCTCTGACCATAAAATGATCCATCATAAATTTCTGTTCCTTCGGTCCTGACTGCCATCCATAGGCACCAAAGTTTTCGCACATACATCTGCCTTGTTTCTTTGGATCAATAGAAGCATGGCTGGCACCAAGTTTTCCATTGACATACTGATAATAACCGGCTTCATCCTGACATGCCGGCTGATCATGACGAGGTACATTCTGTCCTCCGATGGTTACCTGTCCTCCGATATTGTCGATTCCGGCCATATGCTGACCTGCAAGTCCACGGAAGAAATGTCCCATAGAGGCACCCAGTCCCATGTTCATGTCACAGTCTTCCAGCATATGTCCGATGTATTCCACACCGTGATCCTCACACCACTTTGCATTCTGATTTGAGAAACATTTTTCCACAAGGCGTGTCACCATGTCCATATAAGCATTGCGAACTTTTGCCTGAATGTCTTTGTCTGTTCCATCAGCCCAGAGATAACCTACATATGTCTTCCACTCTTCAGAACCATAAACTTCATTGAAAGCTGCCTCTGCTGCATCTGACCATGGAAGATCCTGATCATTGCATCCAATCTTTCCAACAGGGATATAGCCATCCACATTTCCAACCGGAGGCTCATCGCTGAAAAATCCCAGAATCGTATTGCCAAAGTACTCTTTATAGTGCTCAAAATGAGGTTCATAGACTGCATCGATCAAAAGTCTGCAGGATGCCTCATCCATGAAGTTAATATAGTCATTTCTTCCTTTTCCGTCTCTTGTGATATAAGAAATAAAGATTTTAAAATATCCTTCCGGGAGATCAAATCGGACCATTCCATCTTCTTCCACACAGGCAGTCAATTCTATCGGTTCTCCCAGTTCCTCCCCTGCACAGATCGGATAAGCAAGAATATTCAGTAATCTAGTATCCGCAAAATCATCATCTCTTACCGGTCTTGGCGGAAGCCATGGCGGTAATGGTGCCGGTTTTGTATAGTCTTTTAATGCAAATTCCACGCCTGCAACAGGACCCGCCATCTCCAGTGTGCGATAGCAGAGATACTTATGCTGCAGTTCCTTTGGTGCATTGGCCATCGCTCCGTTGGCGTATCCTGTAGGGAAATGAGAATCGTCAAGAATCCAGACTTTCATATCTCTTTTCTTTGCCTCATCCAGAATAACATCCATATCTGCCCACCATTTTTCTCCCACAAAATCCGGGTGTGGACGACTCTCCACACAGACAGCTCCGATATGAGCCGCCTGAATGATTCGCATATATTCTCTCAAGGTCGCTTCATCTTCTCCATGCTGCCAGAAAAACGGAAGCATATAGTTTTCTTCTTTATTCGTTAATACATCCTGTAAACGTGTCATAAGCCTCTCCTTCTTTTCTCACTTATATCAAGTCTGTCGGTCTGATCTATGGCTTAATTATAGTAAAGAAGTTCATTTAAATATATCTTTATTTTGTTTATAATGTCTTTATTTTGCACTAGAATCCTTTTGGTTTAAACTGTGAACGGTACTGTTTTGGAGACATCTGATATTTTTCTTTAAAGATTTTTCCAAAATAACTCTGAGAAGGGAAATTCACATACTCTGCAATTCGACTGATGGATTCCTCAGAATAAAGCAGCAGATTTACTGCACACTCTAGCCGGATATTCACCAGATAATCCTGCATACGGATTCCTGTTTCCTTATGGAACAATCTGGACAGGTAGCTTTCACTAAGTCCCAGTTTCTCTGCAATATCTCCGATATAGATTTTCTCACGATAATGAATCGCCATATATTCTTTTGTTCTCTCTGTATAATTGGAGTTGCTCTTTCTGCTTTTTCGTTTTACTACATGTTCTGTCAGATCTTCCATTGCCTGATTTCTCACCTCTACAATGGCTGTAATATCTTTTGCTTCGTCCAATCGCTGTATGTAAAAGTCACTAAGCTGATAAGCAGTTGCCGGAGACACGCCCCCCTCAATTGCCGCTCTTGTACATAATGTGATAGCTGCAATCGCTGTATAACGCCAGTGATTGATTTCCTTCTTTGCCATTCGTCCCAGAGACACATCCATGTTTGCACTGTATTCCAGAGCCTCTTTTATCTTTCCCTCCCTCACACAGGAAAGAAGTTCTCTCTCTTCCTGATACGTATGATGAGATATTTCCTCTGTATAAGTGTAAGCAAACAGAAGTTTTTCTTTCTCTTTTGCATTTTCAATATGTTTTTCCTTCTCCGGGTCCTGCATTTTACCGGTTTTGATCAACGTATCCTCTTGCACGATTTCTCCTGTTACCAGGTAGTAAAATGTCGATACGGCTTTCAGTAGATCCTGATAAGAGAAATGTCGAATTCCGGGCTCCTCCCCTTTGATCTGATAATAATTATAAAAACGATGGGCTTCTACACCCTTTAATTTTTCCAGTGCCATTGGTCCAAAGAAGAAATACTCTCCTTCAAAACGCAAAGAAGCAAAGCACACCTGAAATTCATCTATCATGATAAAAGGTGTACTTTGCTTCTTCGCACCGATTCTTAATTTTTCAAGTAACTCTTCATTCTTCATTACCGGATTCAAATGGGTGGAGAGAGTCTCCGGGACTCCCTCTTTCTCCCCACAGATTCCAACATGAAGTAATGAGCCAAACTGCACCAGCATCTGTCTGCTCTGTTCTTTCATTACATAATCTCTCCGTTGGATTCAATTACTTTTTTGTACCAGTAGAAACTGTCTTTTTTGTAGCGTTTCATAGTACCGCTGCCGTCGTTGTTGCGATCTACGTAGATAAAGCCATAACGTTTCTTCATCTCTGCAGTAGATGCACTGACCAGATCGATACATCCCCATGAAGTATATCCCATTACATCAACGCCGTCCTCGATTGCCTGTTCCAGCTGTCTCAGATGCTCACGCATGTAGTCGATTCGATAGTCATCATGTACGGTAAGTCCTCTCTCTGGATCTTCTACCAGCTGATCCACTGCACCAAGACCATTTTCCACAACAAATAATGGTTTTCTATACTTGTCCCAAAGCATATTGCAGATGTAGCGAAGCCCTCTTGGATCGATCTGCCATCCCCAGTCACTGGCCTTCAGATATGGATTTGGAACACCGCCCAAAAGGTTTCCTTCTCCACGAACATTTTTCTCAGGGTCTGCAGTTGCACAGACACTAACATAATAACTGAAAGAAATAAAATCTACTGTATTTTTCAGGATCTCAGCATCATCCTCTTCAAAGTGGATTTCAATACCGTTCTCTCTTAAATAACGTTTCATGTATCCAGGGTATTCTCCGCGAACATGAATATCTGTAAACATCGAATTTTTATGGTCTTCCTCCATAGCAGCGATCACATCCTTTGGATCACAGGTCAGCGGATAGATTGGCATACTGAGAATCATACAGCCAATCTTGAACTCCGGATTGATCTCATGACCGATTTTGGTAGCTAAGGCACTTGCTACCAGCTCATGATGAATGGCCTGATAAAGATCTGACTGTGACAGTTTCTCCATTGGTGTATTGATACCTCCACTCATAAAAGGCGAATTGAGAATGGAGTTGATCTCATTGAATGTCAGCCAGTATTTTACTTTGTTTTTATATCGTGTAAATACGGTTCTTACGTATCTCTCGTAGAATTCAATCAGCTTGCGATTTTTCCATCCATCATAGTGCTCTGCCAGATATAGCGGCGTTTCATAATGTGAAAGAGTAACCAGCGGCTCCATTCCATATTTCAGGCACTCATCAAAGACTGCATCATAGAAAGCAAGACCGGCTTCATTTGGCTGCTCCTCATCGCCCTTTGGGAAAATGCGGCTCCATGCGATGGAAAGACGAAATACCTTAAATCCCATTTCAGCAAACAATTTAATGTCTTCTTTGTATGTATGATAAAAATCAATTGCTTTTAATTTCAGATTGTCTTCAGTAGGCACCTCTGTTCTTGGTCCCTTGATACCCTGAGGCATCACGTCCTGAATAGAAAGTCCTTTTCCGTCCTCCAGATAAGCTCCTTCAATCTGGTTTGCGGCAGTTGCACCGCCCCAAAGAAATGTATTTGGAAACATATTTTTCCTCCTGTATTTATTTCATTAATAAATAATTTGATTATTCATAGATTGTTTCATAGATCGTTTCA
>JAUNAE010000107.1 GCA_030527765.1 Eubacteriales bacterium | reverse complement strand
AGCATATCAGGCAGGCATGCTTCTTGTACTGCCTCTCATTCATTTTTACAATGGAGAAAAGGGGAGCAGCCACCGGTTTCACAAATGGTTTTTCTATGGATTTTATCCATTGCATCTGTTGATTCTGGCACTTCTTGGTGTCTGGATCGGAAATGGGAGTATCGTATGAAAGTAATTCGGGATGACATTCGAAATCAAACGTTTAAGAGTGTTTACCTGCTCTATGGGGAGGAAACATATCTTCGCCGGCAGTATCGGGAGAATCTGTATAAGGCACTGGTGCCGGATGGGGATACGCTGAATGCGGCACGCTTCGAAGGAAAACAGGCAGATGTCCGGCAGATCATTGATCTCTGTGAGACCATGCCGTTTCTGGCTGAGCGGAGAGTGATTTTTCTGGACGATACGGGATTCTGTAAGAACAAATGTGATGAGCTGGCGGATTATGTGAAAGAACTGCCGGATTATCTCTGTCTTGTACTGAATGAAGAACAGGTGGATAAGAGAAACCGTCTGTACAAAGCGATAAAAAGTGTCGGCTATGTGGCGGAATTCACCAAGCTGGATGAAAAAAAACTGATGGAATGGGCAGCAGTAATGCTTGGGAAAAATGGAAGAAACATTTCCAGAAAGAATGCAGAGCTTTTGATTTCAAAAACCGGAGATGATATGGGAAATCTTCGAAATGAAGTGGAAAAGCTGATCATGTATACGGAAGGTCGAAATGTGGTGACAGAGAAAGACATTGAAGAAATCTGCATCACCCAGACAAAGAACAAAGTATTTGATATGGTCAGAGCCGTGGCAGAGCAGAATCAGAAAAAAGCACTGATGCTGTATGATGATCTGCTGGCACTGAAAGAGCCGCCGATGCGAATTCTGTTCCTTCTGTCCAAACAGTTCCGGCAGATGCTGGAAACAAAACAGATGGCGTACTCCGGAATGAGTGAGCGGGAAATTGCTTCAGCACTGGGGGTTCAGCCCTTTGTTGTCCGTGGTCTTTCATCCTGTGCAAAAAAGTTCACAGGTGAGGAACTGATGAATGCGACAGAGGATTTTGCAGAAGCTGAAGAAGCAGTGAAGACCGGAAGACTTGGGGATGTACTGAGCGTGGAATTGTTGATCATCAAATACAGTGCCCATAAGTAGTTGTAAAGAATACATATAAGACATAAAAGTCGATTGCTTCATGCTTCGCATTTTCACAATCGACACAATAAAAAAGACAGTCACATGACGGTTGTGACTGTCTTTTCTTTTTCACTTATAAGCGCTTATAACTAAAAAAGAATGAATTTATGCGATTCCGTTAACGAGCTTGTTCAGACGGGAAACTTTTCTAGCACAATTGTTTTTGTGATATACTCCCTTAGAAGTTGCTTTGCTGATAGTAGCGGTTGCCTCTTTAAGAGCTGCCTCTGCTGCTGCTTTATCGTTGCTAGCTACAGCTGCCTCTACCTTCTTAATAGAAGTCTTAACCTCAGAACGGATAGATTTGTTTCTTGCTGCCTTAGTAGCGTTAACAATTACTCTTTTCTTTGCAGATTTAATGTTTGCCAATTTGTACACCTCCGATTCCTATTTGTGTTATAATGTATTTCCGTAGAAACAGACACGGGCGTTCCTATGAAACATACTTAGTAAGTTTAGTATAAAGAATACCATCTGTCAAGATGTTTTTTATATTACGGGAAATCAAAGTTATAACTGAATAACAGTTTTGAAGTTTATCGGTTAGATCGCCTTGCGATAGGATATGAGTGAGATCAAAGGTTTATGGAGGAAATGATTATGGAAATTGAACGCAAATGGATGGTAAAGGGCTGGCCGGAAGGACTGCCCCTTTTGTATGAGGAAACCATGAGACAGGGATATCTTACTGTGAGACCAACTGTACGAATCCGGGAAGAGGCTATGACAGGAGGAGAGACGAACCTTGTTCTTTGCTTCAAAACAGGAAGCGGTCTTGTGAGAAAAGAACTGGAGATCTCTGTATCAAGAGAAGAGTTCGAAGAACTGGAAGATATGATCGGACTGCCGCTGATTCCAAAAGTCCGCCGCACGTATAGACTTTTGGATGGACATAAATTAGAAGTAAACCACGTAGATCAGGGACTTTCTACAGAATTCTGGTATGCCGAGATTGAATTTGAAAGCGAAGAGGAGGCAAGAGCCTGGAAGCCTATGACAGAAGAACTGACCGTCTATCTGGCAGAGGATGTCACAGATGACCCGGGACAATCCATGGGAGCCTATTGGGAACTGACAAGGCTTCAGAAAAGACAGTGACAAGGCGGGAAGATCTGTGATATAATTCGAGCGCAGAAAAACTTTGTAACGAGACATGGACGCAAAGTTCGACAGAAGAAAGTTGCTTCACAGCTGCCGAACCCGCGTGCGAATCCTCTTACGAGATTTGCGTTTTAAGATATAGTAATTAGTTACAGTTTAGATTACATGATGAAGAGATAAACCCGAGGAGGACCTTCTAATTGACAGATCAGAGTAAAATCAGAAATTTTTGTATTATCGCCCATATCGATCACGGAAAATCCACCCTGGCGGACCGCATCATCGAACAGACAGGACTTCTGACTGAACGAGAAATGCAGGCACAGGTACTGGATAACATGGATCTGGAGCGAGAGAGAGGAATTACAATCAAATCCCAGGCAGTGCGTACAGTTTATAAGTCCAAAGACGGGGAAGAGTATATTTTCAACTTAATTGATACGCCGGGCCACGTGGATTTTAACTATGAGGTATCTCGCAGCCTTGCGGCCTGCGATGGAGCGATTCTTGTTGTTGATGCAGCCCAGGGTATTGAGGCACAGACACTTGCCAATGTGTACATGGCTCTGGATCATGACCTGGATGTTATGCCGGTTATTAATAAGGTAGATCTTCCGAGCGCCCAGCCGGAGCGTGTTATCAATGAAATTGAGGATGTCATCGGTCTTGAAGCGCAGGATGCGCCGCAGATTTCCGCAAAAACAGGTCTCAACGTAGACCAGGTTCTGGAGCAGATTATTGAGAAAGTTCCGGCACCACAGGGAGATCCGGAAGCACCGTTGAAAGCACTGATTTTCGACTCCGTGTATGATCCTTATAAGGGTGTCATCGTATTTTGTCGAATTATGGATGGAACCGTCAAAAAAGGAACGACCATTCAGATGATGGCAACCGGTTTTTCCACAGAAGTTGTGGAAGTAGGTTATTTCGGTGCAGGACAGTTCAATCCATGTGATGAGCTGAGTGCCGGCATGGTTGGCTATCTGACAGCCAGCATTAAGAACGTAAGAGACACCCGTGTGGGTGATACCGTAACAGATAAGAACCGTCCATGTGCAGAAGCACTCCCGGGATACAAGAAAGTAAACTCCATGGTTTACTGCGGACTGTATCCGGCAGACGGTGCAAGATACGGAGATCTGAGAGATGCTCTGGAAAAACTTCAGCTGAACGACGCTTCTCTGTTTTATGAGCCGGAGACATCCATCGCTCTGGGATTTGGATTCCGCTGCGGTTTCCTTGGACTTCTGCATCTGGAAATTATTCAGGAACGTCTGGAGAGAGAGTACAATCTGGATCTTGTAACCACCGCACCGAGTGTTATTTATAAAGTACATAAGACAAACGGAGAAGTCATCGATCTGACAAACCCGACTAACCTTCCGGATCCTTCAGAGATCGAATATATGGAAGAACCAATTGTCAACGCAGAGATTATGGTCACCACAGAATTTATCGGTGCCATTATGGATCTCTGCCAGGAGAGACGAGGACAGTATCTCGGCATGGAATATATGGAAGAGACCCGTGCTCTTCTGAAATATCGCCTTCCATTGAATGAGATCATCTACGATTTCTTCGATGCACTGAAATCCCGTTCCAGAGGATATGCATCTCTGGACTATGATCTGGACGGATACGAGAGAAGCGAGCTTGTGAAACTGGATATTCTTGTAAATAAGGAAGAAGTAGACGCACTGTCCTTCATCGTTCACGGAGCAACCGCCTACGAGCGCGGCCGCAAAATGTGCGAGAAACTGAAGGATGAGATTCCGCGCCAGCTTTTTGAGATTCCGATTCAGGCAGCAGTCGGAAGCAAGATCATCGCAAGAGAGACCGTTCGTGCAATGAGAAAAGACGTACTTGCCAAGTGCTATGGCGGTGATATTTCCCGTAAGAAGAAACTTCTCGAGAAACAGAAAGAAGGAAAGAAGAGAATGCGTCAGGTAGGTAACGTGGAAATTCCGCAGAAAGCCTTCATGAGCGTTCTGAAACTGGATGAGGGATAATATGAAAAGAAAAGGAACAATTTTGATTCTGGGCATGCTTTGTGGACTCGTGCTCAGCGGATGCGGGAAAACCGAAGATGAAATGTCGAATCAGGTCGTACAGCTCACCATCACACCTGCACCGACACCAACACCCAAACCGGTAGAATCTTATCCGGAGGCAACTGCAGAGAAAAACGGAATCACCATGGTGAATCAGTATTTGATTGACAAGGAGAAATCCAATTGAGTCTCTGGAAAGACCGCCCTCTGGAATTGTATCTGCATATACCTTTTTGCCGGCAAAAATGCGCGTACTGCGATTTCCTGTCAGGCCCCTGGGATGAAGAAACACAGGAGCAATACGTAAACGTTCTTGTGCAGGAAATGCAGCATGTCTCAGAAGAAGCAGCCGGACGAAAAGTATCAACCATCTTTGTCGGAGGAGGGACCCCATCCCTCCTCCGGCCTTCTCTTATGCAGAAGATTTTTGAACAAGTGCAGAAGAACTTTCAAGCAGCCCCGGACGCAGAGATCACCATCGAAGCGAATCCGGGGACTTTGCATAGAGAACAGCTGCAATGCTACAGAGAGCTGGGAATCAACCGGTTAAGTATGGGGCTTCAGTCCACGGTGGAAAAAGAGCTGAACATGCTGGGAAGAATTCACACCTTCCCGGACTTTTTAAAAAACTACGAAATTGCCAGAGAAGTCGGATTCGACAACATCAGTGTAGACTTAATGTTTGCACTGCCGGACCAGACAAGAACCTCCTGGCAGGAAACACTGCGGAGAACAGCAGAACTGTCCCCGGAGCACCTGTCTGCTTACAGCCTGATCATAGAAGAAGGAACTCCCTTCGCATCCATGAAACTATCCCTTCCGGAGGAAGATACAGAATACGCCATGTACGAAGACACCGGAGAAATTCTGTCCGAGTACGGATTTCATCAGTACGAAATTTCAAACTACGCAACACCCGGAAGAGAAAGCCGACACAACCTGGGCTACTGGGAGCGGAAAGATTATCTGGGACTTGGAATCGGGGCAGCCTCCCTTTGGACACCGGCCTGTGAAGGAGAGAAACAGGCATATCCAACACAGATCCGTTTCGCAAACACAAGAAACATGGGAACCTATCTGAAAGAACAGGGAAACCCGGAGAACATTCGGGAAGACAAAGAATACCTGACCAAAGAAGATGCCATCTCAGAATTCATGTTCCTCGGCCTTCGAAAAACCGTCGGCATCTCAAAAACAGAATTCCAAAAAGAATTTGGGACATCCGTCGAGGAAATCTACGGAGAAATCATCCGCAAATACTGCAGCATGGAACTTCTGGAAGAAGTCGGAGATCAGATACGCCTCACCCGGGCAGGCATCCACGTCAGCAATTCCGTCATGGCAGAATTTCTGCTGTAGACATCAGACCATTTCGGCAATACAGCAATCCGATTGAGGGTATGCAAGCCCGAGACAATAGCGAGGCTTCCGTATGAGATGCAGGCAGCAGTTCAGGCGGGCGCATGTCTGAGCCCGAAGGGCGAGTTTGCGCAGAGCCTGAACGAATCAGCTGCATGCAGTGAAGAGGAAACGCAGCGTGTCGAAGCTGCATACCTCAACCGGATTGTGTACAAACACGAATAAATCTATGCATTCCCTTGACAAAACAAATGTTCTGATGATATACAAGAGAATGCAAGCAAAAGACCCCAGGGACCCATCCCTGTCATATACAAAAACACAGGAGAAAACATGTCAACACCAAACAGAAAAAACTTTATACGCATCCGAGGCGCCAACGAGAACAATCTGAAAAATCTCAGCGTAGACATACCAAGAGACCAGTTCGTCGTCCTGACCGGACTGAGCGGATCCGGAAAATCCTCCCTCGCCTTCGACACCATCTACGCAGAAGGACAGAGAAGATACATGGAATCCTTATCCTCCTACGCCAGACAGTTCCTCGGACAAATGGAAAAACCGGATGTAGAGAGCATCGAAGGTCTGCCGCCGGCAATCTCCATCGACCAGAAATCCACTAACCGTAACCCGCGATCCACCGTAGGAACCGTAACCGAAATCTACGACTATTTCCGACTGCTCTATGCAAGAATCGGAATTCCCCATTGTCCGAAATGCGGACGGGTCATCAGCAAACAGACCGTAGATCAGATGGTAGACCAGGTTATGCAGCTTCCGGAACGCACAAGAATCCAGTTACTGGCACCTGTCGTTCGAGGAAGAAAAGGAACCCATGTCAAAGTGCTGGATCAGGCAAAACGAAGCGGTTATGTCCGTGTCATGATCGACGGAAACCTGTATGAACTCTCCGAAGAAATTTCTCTGGACAAGAATATCAAACACAATATTTCTATCGTTGTAGACCGTCTGGTAGTAAAAGAAGGAATCGAAAAGAGACTGACGGATTCCATAGAAACCGTGCTGAATCTTGCCAATGGACTTCTCGTAGTGGATACCATGGACGAGCATACCATCAATTTCAGCCAGAGTTTCTCCTGCCCGGACTGTGGAATCAGCATCGATGAGGTCGAGCCGAGAAGCTTTTCCTTCAACAATCCTTTCGGAGCCTGCCCGGACTGTGTAGGTCTTGGATACAAAATGGAATTCGATGAGGAACTTATGATTCCGGATAAATCTTTGAGCATCGAAGAAGGTGCCATCGTTGTAACAGGGTGGCAGTCCTGCACAGATAAGAGCAGTTTTACACGGGCGATTCTGGACGCCCTCTGTGAAGAATACGGATTCGACCTGAAAACACCATTCCAGGATTACCCGGATAAGATCAAAGAGGTCCTTCTTCACGGAACCGGGGGCAAGTCCGTGAAAGTACACTACAAAGGTCAGAGAGGAGAAGGCGTTTACGATGTGGCCTTCCCGGGACTGATCCGTAACGTAGAGCAGAGATATCGTGAGACCGCTTCCGACACCATGAAGCAGGAATACGAGTCCTTCATGCAGATTACGCCCTGTACTACATGTAAAGGCCAGCGTCTGAAGAAAGAATCCCTTGCGGTGACTGTAGCAGACAAAAACATCTATGAAGTGACGCAGCTTTCCGTGGAAAAACTCGTTCAGTTCCTTGCGGGAATGGAACTTTCGGACCAGCAGAAGTTGATCGGTAAGCAGATTCTGAAAGAAATTCGAGCCAGAGTACAGTTTTTGTCCGATGTGGGACTGGATTATCTTTCCCTTGGCCGGGCGACTGCAACATTGTCCGGAGGAGAGGCGCAGAGAATTCGTCTGGCGACCCAGATCGGTTCCGGACTGGTGGGAGTTGCCTACATTCTGGATGAGCCGAGCATTGGTCTGCACCAGAGAGATAACGATAAGCTTCTGAATTCCCTGATGCATCTGAGAGATCTGGGAAATACCCTCATTGTCGTAGAACATGATGAGGATACCATGAGAGCTGCAGACTGCGTGATCGACATTGGTCCGGGAGCCGGAGAACACGGGGGAGAACTGATCGGAATCGGAACTGCAGAAGATCTTATGAATAATGAGAATTCTGTTACCGGCGCATATCTCAGCGGAAGAAAGAAAATTCCGGTTCCGAAGGAACGCCGTACTCCGAATGGATTTTTGAAGATCCGCGGTGCAGCACAGAACAATCTGAAAAATATCGATGTGGACATTCCCCTTGGAGTGATGACCTGTGTGACGGGAGTGTCCGGTTCCGGAAAAAGTTCTCTTGTGAATGAGATACTTTACAAGAGTCTTGCCAAAAAGCTTAATCGCGCCAGAACCATTCCGGGAAAACACAAAGAAATTCTTGGAATTGAACAGCTGGACAAGGTGATTGACATCGACCAGTCTCCGATCGGAAGAACTCCGAGATCGAACCCGGCAACCTATACCGGGGTGTTTGACCAGATTAGAGATCTTTTTGCCGCAACGGCCGATGCGAAGGCAAGAGGATACAAGAAGGGCCGCTTCAGTTTCAACGTAAAAGGCGGACGATGCGAAGCCTGCAGCGGAGACGGAATTATCAAAATCGAGATGCATTTCCTTCCGGATGTATACGTTCCCTGTGAAGTCTGCAAGGGAAAACGTTACAATCGAGAGACACTGGAAGTGAAGTACAAGGATAAGAATATTTACGACGTGCTGAATATGACAGTAGAAGAGGCAGTGACATTTTTTGAAAATGTACCTTCCATTCGAAGAAAAATAGAGACTTTGTATGATGTAGGACTTTCCTACATTCGCCTCGGACAGCCTTCGACGACGTTATCCGGAGGAGAGGCTCAGCGTATCAAGCTTGCCACGGAACTTAGCAGAAGAAGTACGGGAAAGACCATTTACATTCTGGATGAGCCGACAACCGGACTGCATTTTGCAGACGTGCACAAACTCGTGGAGATTCTGAAACGTCTCTCTGAGGGCGGCAATACGGTGGTAGTTATTGAGCATAACCTGGATGTGATCAAAACGGCGGACTACCTCATTGATATCGGACCGGAAGGAGGCGACCGGGGAGGAACCATCGTTGCCACCGGAACTCCGGAAGAGGTCAGCAGAAGTCCGAAGTCCTATACCGGAAAATATGTTGCAAAATATCTCGAAGAATAAAAATATCTCGACGTTTTTTTCTTTTCATTCCGGAGAAAGTTGGGTATAATCGAAAAGAGTAATCAGGAAGGTACTTTATAACAGTTACCAAACCATAGAGAAAAGAGGAAGTATATGCCGGCAAGTGATATCGGAATTGATCTGGGAACCAGAAACAGTCTGGTGTATTCTACGGGACGTGGAATCGTAGTGTCAGAGCCGACGGTTGTTGTCTATGACAGGAATAGTGAGAGAATTCGAGCCATCGGTGAAGAAGCCAGACAGATGGCAGGTCGATTGAATTCGGATCAGGAGCTGATCTGGCCGATTCGCCAGGGAGTGATTGTGGATTATGTAGTTCTGGAAAAGCTGCTCAAGTATTTTGTGGCGAAAGCGCTGGGAAGAAGAGCGTTTCGTAAGCCGCGGATTACGATCAGTGTTCCAAGCGGAATTACGGAAATAGAGAGAAAAGCACTGGAGGAGGCAACGTATCATTCCGGAGCCCGGAAGGTGTACCTTGCAAAGTCTCCGGTTGCAACTGCGATTGGTGCGGGAATTGATATCAGCAAGCCCTTTGGAAGTATGATTGTAGATATCGGTGCGGGAAGTACCGATGCCGCCGTAATTTCCATTGGGGGAATTGTGGTAGAGAACTCCATCAAAGTGGCAGGTATTTCATTTAACCAGAGCATTGTTTCCTATGTAAGAGAGAAGCATGGTCTGTTCATCGATGAAGATACGGCAGAAAAGATCAAGATCCGTATTGGAACTGCGGTGGAGGAAGCAACTCCGCGAACCATGGAGATTAAAGGAAGAAACATTAACACAGGACTTCCGAAAGTGGTGAATCTGAATTCGGAAGAGATTCGTCTTGCTTTAAGTGATGCAACGGGACAGATCGTGGAAATGGTTCACGGCGTACTGGAACAGACTCCTCCGGAACTGGCAACAGATATTGTGGACCGGGGAATTGTCCTGTCCGGAGGCGGTGCGCTGCTTCATGGAATGGACAGCCTCATTGAAGAACAGACGGGAGTCAGTACCCTGACTGCTCAGGAGGCTCTCACGGCAAACGTTGTGGGTACAGGAAATTATGCGGAAGTCATGTCAAAAATAGAGTAACAGCGAGGGGGCTTTTGGAGGCCCCCTTTTTCCCATGTCAGGAGTAAGAATTCATGAGTCAGAGTATCACAGGATATATTGATCATATAATTTATCGCAACGAGGAAAATGGATATACGGTGCTTGTGTTGAAGGAGAAGGAACAGGAGGAAATTACCTGTGTAGGAACGTTCCCGGACATTACTCAGGGAGCAACCATTGAGGCGGAAGGTGATTATATCCAGCACGGAGTCTACGGAAGACAGTTCCAGATACG
>JAUNAE010000597.1 GCA_030527765.1 Eubacteriales bacterium | reverse complement strand
AGCCGATGGCTCGTTTTAATTTTTCAATTTACACCATTATACGGACTTTATCAATAACAGTGTCAAAAATACCAGAAATTCAGCAGTTTTTGAATAATTATTGAAACCACATATACATTATATATAATATATCTATATAATCTCGCCGTAAAATAGTCAAAATATCAAATCAAGTTTTTTGCGGCATCAAAATACTTTCAAAGATGTAAGAGAGGAATATCAAAATGTCAAGGACAACTGTGATTAAGAAAAAATGTCCTCACTGTGGACACGTATATTCAAGAAAAACATACATTGGATACGGTAAAGTATCGGAGTCCGTTCAAATTGAATATGGAACCCCTCTATTAACCTGTCTATACTGCGGAAAGCCATTTCTTGATAGAAATCGACGGGAATTAGTTTGGACAGGAATGCCGGAGGATTATTATAGAAAGGTAACGAAATCAGGGGTTCAGTCCCTCGTGCTCTCTTTGATTATGGGAATATTTTTTTTGGCCGGAGGGCTTAGCGTTTTAGGCTTGGTGACCATTGTACTGGGAGTTGTGCTCTTTCTTGTAGATCTGGGTGGCTATGAAGGAAGAAAGAAAAAACTAGATGATGAAATGGAAGCGTCAAAAAAAAGAACTCAAAATCCAGCATACGTGCTTGCGTTAAAACTCGCAGGTTATAATGTTCCGAGCAGCGCACTCGAGAGAATTTCTCAAATGATGCCAAAGAATAGCGAAGAAAATCAGCTTAAGGAACAAAAGCTCCCTGAAAGAGTAACCGAACCTCAAGGATCAGGACTTCAGCCAGCGCAAACTTTGGAGAAACAATCAGATCAAAACTCATATCCCGCAGATCAGACAGCTCGTGATATTATGCCGATCAAAGTAGGTGACAAGATTCAATGTCCGACCTGCGGCAAAGAACAACCTCTGGGAAGAATGCGTTGCTTCTTTTGTGGTCAGCATTTTCTGAATCTGGCAGATACCGAACAAGAAAAACAAGAAGCTTTGCGAAGGAAGCAGGAAAAAATACAGAAGAATAAGGAAGAATTGAATTCCTGCCTGCAAAAAAAGAAAGAATATGATGAAAGAATAAAAAAATTGCACACCGGTAAGATGATCAAAGATTTACTGTTTGTTGTGACGGGATTAGCAGCCGTATCTTGCCTCATTTACTGTCTGAGTGTATCGCTGGCTCAACCAACTATACAAGTAGATAAGTCAACATATACAAAGTACAGTAAAAACGCACAGGGATATGTGCAGGCCGAAATTCGCGGTATCACAGAGCTTTTCGAATTTACCACCACTGAATCAATAGAAGGACAACCAAGCAGCTCTTACCTCCTGGAGAAGATCGTTTACATGGTTGCAAATACAACAGACGGAGACATTTGCGTTTTGCAATGCGGAAAGGATGCAGAAGCTTTTGAACAGTATATAGATGATATTGAGGATAGGGAAATTGCCGGGATTCTGGGATTAGATAATGCCGTAAGTCCGGTTGTGGTTTATGGACATGCAGGTGAAATGAAACCCCTTTTATCAACTAGTAACATAGATCAGTCCGATGTTTTTATGAACAAAGGGGATTTAACAAATACTGAATATTATAACAAGCTAACGGAGTATCCTGTTATTGATCTGAAGGATTCTGATACATACGTGAAGGATCCTGCTGCGGTGAAACAAGCCCATATAGGATTGGGAATTTTTATAGCCTCCTTGCTTGCTCTGGTTGTTTCATTTCTTCTGTGGCATTCGTCAAAGCAAACCTTTGATGCATTGAAATGGGAGACGTCCAAAAATGATGAGCGGATTCAAAACTTGGCACGCGAGATAAAGAATGCGTATTGAATTCATCTATAATAACACGGAACCACCTTTTGAAAAGTGAGGCTGTGAAAAGTTTTTGTAAACACAAAC
>JAUNAE010000596.1 GCA_030527765.1 Eubacteriales bacterium | reverse complement strand
AGAAAGACGAAAAAAGTATGCGCGGTTTCCCGGAAAATATTGTCAGTGCATGGTGTAAACCGGAAATGACAGAAAAAGTATGTCCACCAGAAATAAATACAATCGGATTTGCATATATAGCATTTCCACACGTACGGATTTGGGAAGAACCAACTTAGTTTCGATATATGAAAATAAACATGTAACAGTAGGGAACTTTCCTGAACAGTTTCAAGTATGGACGGTAGTATGAATACTACAGATGTGGAGATTGTAGAGAATGCCGCATGCATCTGCGTGAAAAGAACAGAGATGGATCGAACGGTGTGTTTGAATGAAGAACTATCATAACAAGCAACAGAGAAAGACTCCGAAAGCAGTGTGACGAAAAGAACGTTGTCTCTGGGGCAGGGGGATTATTCCCTAATATGGCATAAATGCAGGAGGCGGAGCTATTCGAGTATTCGAATAGCTCCGCCTCCCTGACGAAGAGACTATTTTTTCACAGCCCCTTTTTAATAAGATAAACCGTTTAATATTCAAATTTTACATCCAGATATGCTTTTAATTTTTCGGGATCTTCGGGATCGCCGGCCATGTAGCGATTGGCATTCAGTGCTCTGATTGCAGCCATATCCTTCGCATCCAGCTCAAAATCAAAGATTTCCAAATTCTCTTTCATGTGTTCGGGATTGGTTGTTTTGGGAGTTACAACAAATCCCTCCTGAACATGCCATCTGAGAACAGTCTGGCTCAGAGATTTTCCGTGTTTTTTCGCAATAGTATTTAAGGTCTCATTCAGGAAAATACGTTTGGAGCCGTGTCCAAGCGGAAACCATGATTCAAGAACGATGTTATGAGCTGTTAAATACTCGCGGAGAGAAATTTCCTGTTGAAGCGGATGACATTCCATCTGGTCAAGAACAGGAGGGATTTCTGTCTCATCCATAAGCTCTTTTAACTGATTGACTGAATGATTGCATACACCGATCGATCGGATCTTTCCATCTGCTTTAGCTTTTTCCAGAGCTTTATAGGCTCCGATATTATCACCTGCAGGACGATGAAGCAGCATCAGATCAATATAGTCGAGACCCAGGCGGCCAAGTGCACCGTCTATTGCAGACAGTGTCTGCTCATAGCCGTAATCCTGTACCCATATTTTCGTTGTCAGGAAGATCTCATCCCTTGCTATACCTGACTCCCTTACTGCTTTACCGATACTCCGCTCATTTGTATACGCAGCAGCGGTGTCGATGAGACGGTATCCTGTCTGCAGTGCAGTCTTTATTGTGTTAACGCATTCTTCTCCGTCCGGAAGAAGATAGGACCCAAATCCAATCATAGGCATCATGTTTCCGTCATTCAATTTGATAGAAGGGATCATTTTCCTGCACTCCTTTTGTTTACTGTTCTTTCATTTCCACATTGTACATTGTTGTCCAATGAGCGAAATTTGTTTCATCGATGTGTGCATCCGGTCCGTAATAGATCATATTATCTGTGAAGGGATCAAGAGGAAGCCATTTTATACCGGCATCAATTCCCTGATTGAAGCTGTACCAGCTGTGTCTGCCTTCATAATCCGTCCATGTTACATCGTAGCCGAGCTCGAGCAGATAATCGCGGAATGCGGTATTTGCGGGATACAGCTGATCTCCGCGTCCTGCAGCCATAAAGATCTTCGGCATTTTCTCGGGAGCGGTCTTGGTCAGCTTTTCAGCGAGATATTCATAGTCATTGAAGCTGTTTTTATAAGTAGAGATATCTGTGGTATTGAACATGGACTCATAATTTCTCTTAAGGAATAAGTCCCATGTTTTCTCGTTTACGGATTCAACTATGGGAATCTTGTTGAAAGCCGAGTCCAGAGCAATGACGCGACTGAACAGATCGGGATAACGGAATGCATTCAACATAGCACCGTAGCCACCCATGGAAAGG
>JAUNAE010000595.1 GCA_030527765.1 Eubacteriales bacterium | reverse complement strand
CTGGTTAAAGGAGAAGAGATTTATGGCGAGAATTTGGAAAGAAACTTTATCCCCGAAATTTATGCATGACACAATGGGGGTATATCAGGGAAGCTGGCTGCCACAGATGGATCGTTGTTGGATGAGTGACGACGGGTACCAGGTAACAAGCAGGATTATTATTACTGATTGGGGTAAGGTGGAGCATGCGGCAATCACCCATAATGTCCGAGGTGAAGATGGATTTTCTTGTTTTGGTGAAGCTGAAATTCCATGGGCTGTTAAGCAGGAGATTAAAAACGAGCTGTTTGGTGAAAAGAGACTGGCTATTGAGGTTTTCCCTGAAGAGAGCAAGAAGGTTGACGTCATGGATGTATATCATCTGTGGGTATTTCCAAAAAGATTTTCATTACCATTTGGGATCCATCCAACAAAAGATAAGCAGTGCAGGGTTGTCAATCGCGGTTACCCAAAAGACATTTCCCAGTTGGTTGCGAATAGCAAAGAAATCATGAATGTCGAGTAAATTATAAAGATTAAAAGTCTGCGGACAGATTTGGGTAAAACCATTTCTGTCCGTGGAGAAGGAGGTAAGGAATGAGTGTAGTTAAGTTTTTGTTGATGCTGGTACTGAGAATTTTATTGATCCCTGTATGGATCATCCTGGCACTTGCATGGGTACTTACCATGATGGTTGTTCGTGTCGGTTGCCTGGCAAAAGGACTGGCCAGTTCTGTGTTATTGTTTATCCTGATCGGCACTCTGATCTGGTTCCGTACCGAATGGATGAGATATATCCTTCTCGCAATTGCAGAAGGAATCCTGTTCGCAATCCTCTTTGCAGGTGCGCTTGTTGAGGTGACTCTGGGCTCCCTGGCGGCGAAGGTTGGAAGCATCATCCTTTTCAGCGTATAGAATAATAGTTTGTCTGTATGTCTGAACGAAATCATGATAGAATCAGAATAAAAATGAAATGAGTTGATGTGATCGATGAAAATATATGTCGATGCAGATGCGTGCCCAGTGGTACGTATTGTTGAAAAACTGGCAAAGAAATATGAGGTACCATGTACGCTGCTCTGTGATACGAACCATGTGCTCAGTTCCGACTACAGTGAAGTTGTGATCGTTGGAGCCGGGGCAGATGCTGTGGATTTTAAGTTGATCTCACTGTTGAAACGAGGCGATATCTGCGTATCCCAGGATTACGGAGTAGCAGCAATGGCTCTTGGAAAAGGCTGCTTCGCAATCCACCAAAGCGGCAAATGGTACACCAACGGAAATATAGATCAGATGCTGATGGAGCGTCATCTTGCGAAGAAGGCCAGACGAAGCAGCAAGAAGAATCATCTGAAGGGACCTGCAAAGAGAACTCCCGAAGATGATCAGAGATTTGAGGAATCATTTGAGAAGATGATTCGGAAGGCGATGGATTTGTAATGAAATATACAGTTCTCAGAATTGATGAAGATATAGATTTTGGCTGTGAAGAACGTGCAACAGATGTGCCAGTTATGGCTGTTGTCACACTAACAGACGAAAACGGAGCTGAGATGAAACTCAGACACCTGGATCAGATGCTCTATGATAGAGATATTAATGAGGGTGACACCGTGATCCTGAATGAGAAGAATGAACTGCAGAAGCCTTTGGATGATGACTGGACAAAGAACTGTACTACCAAAACGGTAGATATCATGAAGTTTGTTGAAATGATGCAGGTTGTTAAGGCTGGAAAACAGGTTGATTGGACCTGTCCGTTCTGCGGCGGAAAGGTTGGACTGATGGAACAGGATCGTGGACATACTGTGATTGGCTGCGACTCCTGTGATATGCAGATCAATCTGGATGAAAATTAGAAGGAATAGAAGTAATGAAACCAAGAACAGAGAAAAGCATGGAATTGTACCATCTAATGCTGAAAAGGGGATACCCGGAACCATT
>JAUNAE010000594.1 GCA_030527765.1 Eubacteriales bacterium | reverse complement strand
GCTTATGATGATCAGGAAAATGCATCCGAAGCAGAAGCATCCTCAGACAAAAATTCTTCAAAAACAGATTCCTCTTCTGAAATTGCCGAAGAGAATTCCGGGGAAACATCTTCCGAATCCCTTCTGCTCCCGGCAGATCCGGTTTCTATGGATCTTGAGGACGGAGAATACTCTATCGAAGTTGTTCTCACCGGAGGAAGCGGCAAGGCAACGGTAAGTTCCCCAACTATTCTTGAAATAAAAGACGGAAAAGCCTATGCACACCTGACCTTCAGCAGTTCCAACTACGATTACATGATCGTCGGTGATCAGACATACCAGAACGAAACTACCGGCGGAGGTTACTCCCGCTTCACCATTCCGATCACCGCCATGGATGCGGAAATGCCGGTCATTGCGGACACAACCGCCATGGGAGGTCAGACGGAAATTTCCTATACGCTTCATTTCTACAGCGAATCTGTCGGTTCCAAAGATCAGCTTCCTCAGGAAGCCGCCAAGAAAGTCGTTGTTGTAGCACTGATTATCATTATCGGGGGAGGATTTTTGAATTCCTTCATCAAGAAAAGACGTCGAATGTGAACAGGATAAGACTATGAATATTAAAGATCTGGAATATTTTAAAAGTATCTGTGAGAAAAAAAGTATCACGAGAGCCGCGCACTCTCTCTACATGACTCCACAGGGTCTCAGCAAAATCGTAAAAAATCTGGAGACCGAACTTGGAACAGTTCTCTTAAACCGTACCGGAAGCGGAATCACTCTGACAGAGCCCGGTCACTATCTCTACGATCATCTGGATGAGTTTCTCGGAACATACGAAAAAATCTGCAGAGAAATTCGAATTATGGAACAGAAACAGAGCCACGAAGTGAATCTTCTCTCTGCCTACGGCATTCTAAGACTGGTCACCCCGGAATGTCTCGCAGCATTTCAGGAACAGCATCCGGAAATCAAGCTCAGTTATCGGGAATTTCCGGACCGCCAGATGGAACAGCATTTTCTGGAAGGAGAAGGCAACGTTGCTTTCTCCGTAGGTAATGCCATTGGAAAGCATGTCATTGCAACCCCGATGGAAAAATATCCTCTGAAACTTCTTGTCAACCGCAAACATCCTCTTGCTCAAAAATCGGTTGTTCGATTCGAAGAGCTGCGCAACGAACCTTTCTACCTGGAAAACTCTGATTTTCATCTTCATGAAATGATTGTGAACCGCTGCAAAGAGGAAGGGTTTACTCCGAATATTGCTTTTGAGACAAGCGGCTTCAGTCTTTGCCACAGCATGGTTGCCCGTAACAAAGGAATCTCCGTTTCTCTGGATTTCATGTTCGATGATATGCATACGGAGAACATGGTTCTCATTCCTTTTGAAGGTGAACCCATGTACTGGCAGACTTACATGCTCATGCGAAAAGGAGAGCCTGCAAACTCCGATGTAGCACTCTTCCACAAGCATGTTCTCAACTGGATGCAGAAAATTCAGAACGGCGAAATCCTCCGATAGCAGTTGAAGACTATAAACATTTCGTTGATACAAAGGATTTCCCTCCGTGCTATAATATGATTGAATTCACTTATTATACTTCTTTAAAAGGAATATGTCCCTTTACCCAGGGGATGTATTCTTTTTTTGGGTCAAACGGATATTCGCAATCTGATTCGGTTAAAAAATTTTCTCCTTGTTTCATTGCTTAATTGGCCTCCAGATACAGAAAAATCAAAAATCCACCAAGAAGAATAAAACCAAATCCCGGCGCTGCGTCAATTACTCCCGCAATCGCACAAAATATGAGCCAGTTGCGAAGCGTCTTTTTACTCCATTTTCCGGCTCTCTTTTTGGAAGGCCGAGAATGATAGTCTCCCATCTCTCGTGCCACTTCCTGTTCATACTCATCGATCATTCCATCTCCGTCCCAGTCCACAT
>JAUNAE010000593.1 GCA_030527765.1 Eubacteriales bacterium | reverse complement strand
AATTGGGATTAAATTCAGGAGGAAAAACCTCTGGATAGCTACAAAATAGAAAACCTATCTTTTACGTATCCAAGCAGCAATACATCAGCACTCGCTGACATTAATCTCAATGTAAAAAGCGGAGAGTTTATTACTGTATGCGGGAAATCAGGCTGCGGAAAAACAACTCTTCTGCGTCTTTTAAAGCCCGCTCTTTCTCCGCATGGAGATGTTACAGGCAGCATTTACTTAAATGAACGACCTCTTTCCGAATACGATTTACGTGGACAGGCAACTGAAATCGGATTTGTAATGCAAAATCCCGACAATCAGATTGTTACCGATAAAGTGTGGCACGAACTTGCCTTCGGACTTGAAAGCCTCGGCTGTCCCACAGCCGAAATTCGCACACGTGTTTCCGAAATGGCTTCGTACTTCGGTATTCAGAACTGGTTTCATAAGTCCGTTAACGAATTATCAGGCGGTCAAAAACAGCTTTTAAACTTAGCAGCTATCATGGTCATGCAACCCACTGTGTTAATTCTTGATGAACCCACAAGTCAGCTTGACCCCATCGCAGCACAGGAATTTTTAAAAACACTCGACAAAATCAACCGAGAACTCGGAACAACCATCATTTTAAGTGAGCACAGATTAGAGGATGCCTTTGCCGTTTCCGATAGAATTATCGTTATGGATAATGGAAAAATCATTGCCGACAGCAAGCCGGGTAATCTTACCGAGATTCTCCGGGGCAATGATATGTACGATGCACTTCCTTCACCAATGCGGATTTGGGGGGCAATCGGCTCAGGAAGCTGTCCTGTAAGCGTACGGGAGGGTAGAGCATGGCTCGATGATTATGCAAGCAAAAACGAACTTTATCCCGAACGTATTCCTGATTTAAACACCCGGGAGCTTACTGATGATATTGCAATTGAACTTAAAAATACATGGTTCAGATACGAGAAAAATTCTGATGATATTATCAAGGGTCTATCCTTAAAAATTAAAAAAGGCGAAATGTATGCCATTGTCGGAGGAAACGGAACCGGTAAATCAACTGCACTTTCTCTTATCGGCGGCATCAACATACCCTACCGCGGTGAAGTGTATATATATGGAAAGAAAAATAATTACATCTGTGGTCACGGGCTCGGTATCCTACCCCAAAATCCACATAGTCTGTTTGTAAAAAAATCGGTTCGCCTTGACCTTATTGAAATACTTGCAGATAAGAACCTTTCAAACGAAGAAATGAATGATTACATAATCTCTGTCGCAGAGCTTTGTAAGATAAGCGAGCTACTCGACCGTCATCCATATGATTTATCGGGAGGGGAGCAACAAAGAGCCGCTCTCGCCATGGTTCTTCTGCAAAGCCCTGAAATTCTGCTTCTTGATGAGCCGACAAAGGGTATGGATGCTCATTTTAAAAAATACTTTGCCGAAATAATTTCGGACTTGAAAGCAAACGGGATTACAATCGTAATGGTATCCCACGACATTGAATTTTGTGCAGCACATGCCGATCGTTGCGCAATGTTCTTTGACGGACAAATCACAGGAGACGGAAATCCAAGAGAATTTTTTTCGGGGAAAAACTTTTACACCACATCCGCAAACCGAATGGCTCGCAGACATCTGCCAAATGCCATACTGACCGATGACGTTATATTTGCATGCGGAAAAACTGCCGATATAAAAAAATCAACTCACGAAAAATCAATTATCCGCCTTCCTGAACAAGACTCTACAAAACCTGTTAAACAATCAAAGACAAAAATAAATCCGTTCAAAGCAATATCAGGGATAATTTTTGCTATATTATTTATAACGACCTCTGTTTTGGGCTATAACAGATACACCGATTGGCGTAATCTTGCATACATGTTCCTCACAATGCTCGAAGCCTCAATATCCATACTATGCTTCGTTCCCAAAAGAC
>JAUNAE010000592.1 GCA_030527765.1 Eubacteriales bacterium | reverse complement strand
CATATTATACCTGCTTATAGCATACGGAGTACAGTTCCTGTTTTTTATGGCAGTATGTGTTTTGTGCATAAAAAAGACTGAACATCAAAAGATATTCAGCCTTACTGTTATCAATTCTGCATGATATCAAAGATATTCATCTGATCATCTCTCCATCTCTTTTGTTCTGCCTCATGAATGACATCACCGGGCTGCAGATTTCCGATCAAAAATGGGGAGCCTGCATCATGCTGTCTCATATTGCTGCGCACAGATTCCTTGTCCGCATTTGCATAGCAGTACTTGCATAAGTGCCCGCAAGTGTTGTACTGCCCAATATCTCTTCCAAAAACACAGGCGCACTCAGCTCTCTGAGATTTGACCGACTTGGGAATCTCAAGTCTTCCGCCTATCGCCTTCTCATAAATATGCTGGGTCACGCACCCAGTACAGTCCGCACCATAGGCTTGTAATTCATCTCCCTCCGCACATGGACGAATGGTCAGATCATATTTCTTTCCAATGCGAATCATTTCTCTTCCAAGGTTTAAGCGCTCTTCCCTCGACACAGTTCTGGCTTCCGGAAAGTTTCTTTTGGTCTTCTCATACAGATCGATGAAGCTGATCACACAGCTGTGCGTATAGCCTGCAAGTTTTTCTGCCATATGCTCAAACTCTGCGATATGTCTCTCTGCAGTATAGGATTCGGAAATAAAGATCGGATCGTACCGCCAGCCGCAGGAATCCGCACCTACCATTTGCGACAGCCTGATAAAATCCTCCAGAACCTGTTCCTTGTCGGGAACATGAGGTTCGATTTCCTTTCCATAAGGCGTAATTGTCACAAACCAGTACTGCCCGTACGGCTCCAGAAGATCCATATACTTAAGCATTGGCGCTGGATTTTTCGTACAAAATCCAATCAGATCTACTACCTCTGGGTTGATCTGATATTTGGTAACCTGAGATGGATTGTAGGGATTGCGGGTATATACATATCCCTCTTTCAGACGATTGGCAAACCATTCACTATAAAATGCCGGAATATCAGTTCTCATACCGGTTTGAAGAATCATACCTTCACATCCTTGTCTTAGCGGAAGAATTCTGTGAATATCTATGAATTTTATGTTTTCTATCCTTCTGAACACCTCTTGCGTAAGTGATCTCTGGGTATCCAAATCCTACGATCAGCTTTGTATAGTGATCTTCTGGGATATTTAGCATTTTTCTGGCTGCCGGAACAAGCTCATTCAGAACCTCTGCGGGATAGCTCATAATCGTAGTTCCAAGACCATGCGCATTGCACAGCAGTTCAAAATAGGTGGTTGCAACATTACAATTCACCTTGCTGTCTTCTGCCCATTTCCCTGCACACTTTTCGTGTGCAATAAACAAATGCGGTGCACCACAAAATAACAGATCGTCCTTTCGCAGCGTTTTCTCAGATTCCTTCATTTTTTTGTAGAAGAAATCACTGAAGCTGTGCGTATACTCATGCTTTTTAGCCTTCCGTTCCATCGCCTCATAGGCAATTTTCCAGATTTCTTTTACACGCTCCTTGTCATCGATCACGGTGTACTCCACATTACAGGAATTTCCGCCAGTTGGTGCAGCCTGCATCGCATTTAGAATGCTGTCAATCGTCTTAGGATCCACATTCTTATCCAAAAATCTACGACATGATCTTCGATTTGTAATAAGCTGCTCCATGTACTGTCCCATCTCCTTGGGTGCAGGGGGAAGGGAATTCTCTGGTTTCTTGTCAAAAATAGAGATAGCTCCACGTGGACAGACCGCCAGACAATGCTGACATTTCCAGCATCCTCTCCATCCAAAGCGCTCAAACTCCTTCATGTATGGATTGCCATCTTTATCATACTCTATTACCATACCTGAGCAGACATTTCGACATTTTCCACACTTGATGCACTTTGACTTATCTACTTTA
>JAUNAE010000106.1 GCA_030527765.1 Eubacteriales bacterium | reverse complement strand
AGACTTGCCCATATCAGTTGGCAAGTCTCTTTTTTGTGTCTGTAGATCGTGTATATACGAGCAAAATTCCTCTACACTCAAACCAAGAATATGTCGATGGAATCTGTTTGACGGCATACCACCGCAGACGTATACTTAAAATATATCAAAACACTTCTTATTTTTTCATATCAATCACATGTAAAGCAGACATTCGCAAATCGATTTTGTTTTATATCATCCATTCACTTTTAAATTCCCATTCTCATTTCAGTTAACATTCTCATTTACATCCCATCTATTTCAACACATCTCAAAGGAGTCGTCATGTTCTGTCATTTTTCGTATACTCCCGGTGGTAGGTCCCCTCCGATGCTTTCCCGCAAATTCGATTTTCATTTCTATTGTTTAAGCCGGGAGGTAAGCATATCCTGATGATCTATATCCGTAAAATTCTATCATTTCTGCTCGCAATTCTTTTCATATCTTTTCTCTTCTTTTTTTCCACCCATTACAGAATTTATACTGTGATGTCCGGTTCTATGGAGCCTGCCATTTCTACAGGAAGTATGGTTGTCGTGGATCTTCGAGAACGCAAACCGGAAGTTTCCGACATTATTACATTCCAAAAGGGCACTTCAAGAATCACCCATCGCATTATGGAAATCTCGGAAGATGGCATCACCACAAAAGGAGACGCCAACGCTGCGGAAGATTTCTCAAGGGTTCAAGAGAATCAGATCATTGGAACTGTTCGTTTATCTATTCCCCTGATAGGTTACCTGATTGCAGCAGGACGTCATCCGATATCCCTCTGCCTCCTGGCGATTTTTATTTTGATTTTTCTCAGGAAAGGATTCGTCTATGAAAAATAAAAAATCTATTTTGAAACCGGCGGTCATTGCAGCTGCTGCACTTATGATCTTCACAGGCAGTACCTATTCTTACTTGACGGATTACGATACTGCGGACAACGATTTTACCATCGGCAAGGTTACTATTGATCTGGAGGAGCCGAACTGGAAACCGGAAGAGAACAAGAGTCTGACACCGAATTCCGAAGTTGCCAAAGACCCACAGATCGTGAACACCGGTATCAATGATTCCTATGTTTACCTGGAAGTAAGTATTCCGAGAGCAGTCGTTGCCACCGCCGATACAGCAGGCAATCGAAAGGATGCCACACTGACCGATCTTTTCTCCTTTGACGCATCGAAGAAGTGGACGCTTCTGAATACCACGCAGACGAATGAAGCGGTTACGTATTTTTACGCTTACAATGAGATTCTGAAGCCCGGCAAAACAACCTCCCCATTATTTGAGAAGGTAAAATTTGTCAATCTCATCGAAGGTCAGATGGATGGAGAGACGATTACCATTCCACTTCATGCCTATGCAATCCAGTCTGCGAACACCGGTGACAACAAAGAAACTGTTCCGGAACAGGCGGAAGCTGCATACGCAAAATATCTGAAACAGAATCCTCCTCAGAGCACCTCTGACAAGGACTGATTCAAAAAACAGATAAGATGTACATTTAGACATCAGGATTCCTGCATTTTGTGCAGCCTGATGTCTAATGATCAGGGGGTGACCTTATGAAATTTCATTGGATATCCGCCGGAGGCATTCTGCTTCTCACTGTATGCCTGTCCATCGGCGGCACATCGGCTTATTTGACGGATCGGGATGAAGCCTTGAATCATTGCAAACCGGGCCATCAGACTTCCACAATCGAGGAAGAGTTTCCTGAAACGACACCGGTTCCTCCGAATGAAAATCCCACCTTCGAGAAGAAGGTGACTGTACAGAATTCCTCAGAAGAAGGAAATGTCAGCTGCTATGTCCGGGCAAGAATTCTCTATTCGAATTCAGATATTGGAAATCTGGTTGTACTTCACAATCTGGATCTAACGAACTGGACACTAAAATCCGATGGTTACTATTACTACAAGAACCCGCTGGCCCCCGGAGCATCCACGACGCCTCTTTTTACTTCTTTTACTCTGGATTCCCGAAAAGCAACGGAAGAATCATTCTTCTACGCAAAAGATTTTGAGATCACGATCTACGAGGAATCTATTCAGGCAGAGGATTACCCGGATTATCAGACAGCCTGGAATGCTTTTCTCCGGGCGGAATCTGTCTGACAGGAGGTGCTTATGAAAAAGAATATCAAACGGTTCCTTCTTTGCTGTTTTTTCATTTTGCAATGTTCCCTGATCGGAACTGCAGCCTCGGAAAAGCAGGAGGTTTCTACGGTGAACCGGATTTCCACCGGGGATGTACATATTGATCTTCAGGAATATGAACTACAGAATAATAAGGAAGTTCCGTTCCGTAATCATCAGATTGTTCTTCCGGGAGACCATATTTCTAAGATTCCGCGAATCAAAAATCTGGGAGAGGATTGCTATGTACGAACGTCTGTCACGTTCTTTGGGGATGTGATTCTGAATGATTCCGATCTAGAAGATGTTCAGAAAGGATGGAAGAAGATTGGAGCCTATTACTATTATACAAATATTTTGAAAAAAAGTTCTTCTGTAGACCTTTTCCGAGGACTGTTCATTCCTGCAGAACTCACAGAAGCTGAGTCCGGAAACGTCATTTCTGTGGATCTTCGGGCAGAAGCCATTCAGGCAGAAGCTTTTACCCCGGATTTTAATTCAGAAAATCCATGGGGCGATATGCCTATTGAGGATTGTGTCCACGAGACGGACAATTCTCTGCTGCCGGATTCCCGTCCTGTGCTGTTCCGGGTAGAGTATGAAGGGGATTCCGGAAAGCTTGTACTGCAGGAGGAAGATTTCTTCCGAAACTTCGAACGCCTCATGCCCGGAGTTTCCTACAGTGATAAGGCCTCCATTCAAAATTCCTCGAAGAATTCTGTAGAGCTCTTTTTCCATACGGGATATGATTCTGCGGATCAGAAGCAGCAAGAGCTTCTCGAAGCACTGCATCTGACCATTCGGTACAATCGCAACAAAATCTACGACGGCACTCTGAAGGCAGAAGAGCTGATAAAAGGAATTTCTCTTGGGGTGTTTGCACCGGGAGAGACCGGAGAAATGGCATACACCATTACCGTCCCGAAAACGCTAACGAACACCTACGCCAAACGTTCTGCGGAAGTTGTCTGGACATATAGTGTGAAAGTACCTAACAGTTCTATCACCCCGGATCCGGGAACGGGAGAATTCGGAGGCGGAGGCGGATCCTCCGGATCAAATCCGGTCAAAACAGGAGATGAGACTCCCCTTGTATGCTGGGCAGTGCTTCTCATTCTTGGAATGACATCGACCGGCTGGATTCTATTCCGAAAAAGGAGGGACCGACATGAAATATAAAAAACTGACAGCACTGACTTTGGCTTTATTGTTGTCTGGAACATCTCTCATTTCAGCCTCCGATGATACCGGAAGAGAACTTGCAGCAGAATCCCTGTATAACAGTGTTTCTTTTGCTGATACGGAAGTGCCTATAACGACGAATTTCTCTGAGGAACCGTCTTCGGAAAATACCGATTACACTGTTTCTGAAGCAGAATACGAGGATACTTGGAATTCCCAAGGTACTACAGGAATCGTGGACTCCTCTGGGCTTCCTGATGAATCGGATTCTTTTGGTTCTTCACAATTTTCTGATCAGGCGGATTTCCCAGCTGTATCGGAAAATCAAGATTCATCTGACTGGTCAAATTCATCGGCAATACAAGATCCTCCTGAATGCTTTGACTTGTCAGATTCTTCCGATCCATCCGAATCTGCAGAAGCTTCACTTGAGAATGATGCCGATGCAGTTCCTGCAGATTCTGAACCGTTTCTGCTGCCGGATTCCCTGCTTTTACCGGAGGATAACCTGAGCGGAGAAGAGAATACACTAGAAGAGGACGCGGATACGGATCTTCTGACCGATGGGGAGGATCTCCTAAGTGACGGAGAAGAAATCGCATTCATGGTCGCTGCCGGAGAAAATCCTGCCAATTACCTGCATGACTCTATTTCCCGTGAGAATGCACATGGTGCTAAGCTGAGTACCGATACGGGCAGTTCTTCCCTTCAGGGGCTTCATCTGGATAAGGACAAAGTTTACCGCTATTATGTCAATGGCAAATACTACATAGACGGAAGTTTTTCCGCAAACGGGAACCGCTATTACGCGGAAAAGAACGGGGCGCTGGTCAGCGGATGGCTGAAAACCGCCTACACATCCCAGGAAATGGATCTAAATGATGTAAACGATTTTCATTTTCGTTATCGCTATTACGATCCCAAAACCTTTCAGCAAATGACCGGATATCAGGTGATCGATGGGCTTCCTCACTATTTTGATCCTTCCGGCGGCATGCTGACAACCAATGCGGGAATCACGATCGACGGAAAGTTCTATTACTGTGACCAGTATGGCATTTGTTCGCAGGTACGGCTTGCCTACGGAAACACTCTGATAAGTGAAAGTAATCAGAACAATGATTCTTATCTGGCAAAAAATCAGCTCCCTGCAGTAGATCCGAACACCTTTGAAGGACAAGATGGAAGCTACAGTTTTCGTCCGAAATGGTACACGAACTATACCACTTCTGAGACCTTCGGAGGATCGCCTTTCGTAAACGGTGAGAATACGGTCATTCCACTTACATCTGCCGGTCTGAAAGGACAAATCGGAGCCATTTACCGCAGAGTGGGACAATATAATGGAAGAGAAGTGGACTTAATTCTTCGAGTCAAAGACTGGGAAGAATATTCTCTGAATGGAGATCCGGAACTTGGCTTTTTCCTTGTCAGTTCCAGGTTGATCGGTGTCAGTATCGCAAACCTCAAAAATATCACGGTGGATATGCAATTCCTGGATCATGAAACCCAAAAGCCCATGACAGTCAAAGGGTATGCCACCTTTTCAGATATTGATATTGCCCAGACACTGTCCATACTCAGTGACGTGGACCAGGTTTATGTAAGCAATGACTGTGTTCTGTACAAAGATCCTGACCGCCTCGCATTCACATCACCTTTTGAGATTCAGCGAGTGGGAAATCGCATCAATGATTCTGTTACAGCCAACTGGGTACAGGCAAATTACAACTCCAATCACCTGTTGTTCCGCTTCGGAAACTCTTTTGAGCAATACCGGTTCACCTACCAAAATCTCCCCGTCTCTACAGGAAACTATTATGTGTGGAAGAAGGATTACTCCGGTAACGCCCAAGATTATTCAGTCATGAACAGCAGCGGTTCTGTCGTTCAGAACTGGCAGGGCCTCTATTTCAAACGTCTCGGCATGGTTTCTCTGGCGCCGATCATCAAACAAGTTTCTGATTTCGATGAAATACTAGTGACAGAAAACACCCTTTCCGAAAGAGACGAATCCTATGTCTATACCTTGTCTCACACAGTTCCCGGAGAGAATTCCCAATTTTATTACAATTCCTACACAGTGAGGGATGTTATACCCGAGGATCTGACAGTAGAAGAAGATTCTTTCCAGGTATTTACAGATGGAAACCGTAATGTCACAGAACGATTCCGTTTCCATGTCTCCGGACAGGAACTTACCATTTCCGGAAAAGAGGCATGGTTATCCAAGGAATCCTTCTATGACAATACGTATCACTTCGAATTCCATGTAAAAATCAAGGATACTCTGGACCTGCGTCCTTACGAGGGCAGTATCTGGAGAGTACGAAATACGGCTTCTGTATCCATCACTCGTAGAGGAAGAACTGAAGAGCAGGAGAGTAATCCGGTTCTAACCAACCTGCCGGTAGATCCCACACCTCTTTTGACCGGGGAAATCCGTATTCAAAAAGTAATCAAAGACTCTGACATTTTGTGGGCTCATGGAAATCCTACGTTTCTATTCGATGTCAAAGGGACCGATGAGCGAGGCACGTCTCATGACTATGCAGCATCAATTTGTTTCCGTCAGGGACAGTATGGAACCGAAGGAGATCTTGCAGTACTTGAAACTGTAATTTCGAACGTTCCACTCGGAACATACACTGTCACAGAAGAGAACGTACTGGATTATAAACTCAAAGATCTCAAAGCACTTTCCTCTAATGTCACGATCACCGGAAACAGTGCCGCCACATTGGCAGGAGAAGTGATTCTGACAGAAACCATCCCTGCTGCATCCCTTCAATTCACCAATGAGAAGACCTGCTGGGAGGGATATCACCACAATCACATCCGCATCAATAAAATTCCTCTGATACTGTCAGATACCACAGAATACGAAGAAATTTTACAATCCGGATATTGAACTTGAGATTATGACTGTGATACGCTATAACCATCTCATACGAAGGTGGTGAAAGTAATGGAAGAAATGGCTGTTTTCAAAAGCTTTTTGCGCTCACTGATGCGTCAGTTAAAATCATTAAAAAAAGCACTGGATGCAAACGATATCGAGACTGCGAAAACAATTCTTAATGAAATAATCGAGGATACACAAGATGGTATCGAAGATTAACAGCAGACCCAAAACCAAATAATCGCCACATGTTTAGAGTTCTATTTGAGTGATCGGATAGAACTCTATTTATTACTATTCACAATTCGTTTCGATACTTGTTTGATTCGGTTAATCTATCGATGAATTTACGAAGTATCTTATTGACTGATTTTTAATAATTGGGTATGATATACCATGTTTTATTGTGCCATATTAGCGTTATTTATAGATATAGAAAGAGAGGTACTCACAAGTTGAGCCAGCAATCCATGAAAGAAACCGAGCTTCAGCTCGAATATATCCGCCAGTGCGCCGAGATCGTCAAATCCCGTTACGACCGTACTCCCTTGTTCCGTATTCAGAATGAAGGCTGCCAGATGAACTCCCTCCAGACCGAAACCGTTGCAGGTATGGTTGAGAAGATGGGCTTCGAGAAAACCTCCTCTGAAGAGGAAGCGGATGTTGTTATTTACAACACCTGTACCGTTCGCGAGAACGCAAACCAGAAAATCTACGGCCACCTTGGTCATCTGAAAAGCATTAAGAGACATCATCCGGATCTCAAAATCGTTCTCTTTGGCTGCATGATGCAGGAGGAGACCGTTGTGAACACCATCCGTGAGCAGTATCCATATGTAGATCTCGTATTCGGTACCCACAACATTCACAAATTCCCGGAACTGTTCCATCGTTCTTTAGAGTCCGAGGGACAGATCATCGATATCTGGAAAGACACTGACGAAATCGTTGAGGGACTGCCGGCAGACCGCAAGTACTCCTTCAAGACCGGTGTAAATATTATGTTCGGCTGCAACAACTTCTGCAGCTACTGCATCGTTCCTTACGTTCGAGGACGTGAGAAGAGCCGTGAGCCTCAGGCAATTATCCGTGAAATTGAAGAGCTGGTAGCAGACGGTGTAACCGAAGTTATGCTTCTCGGACAAAATGTCAATTCCTACGGCAAAAATCTGGAAACACCGGTGACCTTCGCCCAGCTTCTGACAGAAGTGGAGAAAATCGAGGGACTGAAACGCATTCGTTTCATGACTTCCCACCCGAAGGATCTCTCTGATGAGCTGATTGAAGTCATGGCACAGAGCAAAAAAATCTGTCACCACCTTCATCTGCCAATGCAGTCCGGCAGCAGCCGTGTGCTGAAAACAATGAACCGCCGCTACGACAAAGAAAAATATCTGGAACTTGTTTCCAAAATCAGAAACGCTGTTCCGGACATTTCTCTTACAACCGATATAATTGTGGGATTCCCGGGTGAGACCGAAGAAGATTTCCTTGAGACACTGGATGTGGTTGAGAAGTCCAACTTTGACTCTGCCTTCACATTCATCTATTCCAAACGTACCGGAACTCCTGCTGCCAAAATGGAAGATCAGATCCCGGAAGATGTAATCAAAGATCGTTTTGATCGTCTTCTCAAGCTGGTTCAGGCAAAAGGACGTGAGAATTCCTCCCGTTTCGAGGGAACCGTTCAGGAAGTCCTTGTTGAGGACTGCAGCAAAGATGAAGGCGTGCTGACCGGAAGAACCCAGTACAACCTTCTTGTACACTTCCCGGGAGACAAATCTCTGATCGGAAGCTATGTACCTGTAAAACTGGAAACCTGTAAAGGCTTCTACTATATGGGAGGCATTGCAGAATAATGGCGATTTCTCCTATGATGAAGAATTACCTGGCAACCAAAGAGGAATACAAAGACTGTATCCTCTTTTACCGCCTTGGTGACTTCTACGAAATGTTTTTTGAGGATGCCATTGTGGTATCCAAAGAACTCGAAATTGCACTGACAGGCAAAGACTGTGGACTGGAAGAGAGAGCACCGATGTGCGGTATTCCTTTTCATTCTGCTCAGAACTACATTGACCGGCTGATTGCTCTGGGACACAAGGTTGCCATCTGTGAACAGATGGAAGATCCAAAACAGGCCAAAGGTCTGGTAAAGAGAGAAGTCATCCGTGTCATTACTCCGGGAACCGCTCTGGACGGAATGGTTCTGGAGGATGGCAAGAACAATTACCTCATGTCTATCGTTTGCCTGGAAGACAAATTCGGCTGTGCCATTGCTGATATTTCTACAGGAGACTGCTTCGTCACAGAAGTGGATCAGGCGGGAAAACTTCTCGATGAAATCAACAAATTTGCCCCTGCAGAGATTATCTATAATGAAGCTTTTCTCATGAGCGGCATTGATGTGGCAGATCTGAAGGACCGCCTGAAAATCTGTTTCTTCCAGCTGGAATCCTGGTATTTTGATGATGAAAAATGTCAGGAAACGCTCAAGGATCATTTTCACGTGACCGCTCTGGAAGGTCTTGGCATCAGCGATTACGATGCAGGAGTGATTGCCTCCGGTGCTCTGTTCCTTTATCTGAAAGAGACGCAGAAAACCTCTCTGGCTCACATGACATCCATTCGCCCGTATACGGCTGAGACGTTTATGCTTATTGACAGTTCCAGCCGTCGTAACCTGGAACTTGTAGAAACCCTCCGTGAGAAGCAGAAGAGAGGTTCCCTCCTCTGGGTTCTTGACAAAACCCGAACCGCCATGGGGGCACGTACGCTTCGTACCTATGTGGAACAGCCTCTGATTCGAAGTGAAGAGATTGAAAATCGTCTGGAGGCTCTGGAAGAGCTGAACAAGAACCCGATGCTTCGAGACGAAATCCGGGAATATCTTGGACCGATCTATGATATGGAGCGTCTCATCAGTCGAATCAGCTATCAGTCCGCCAATCCAAGAGACCTGATCTGTTTCGCCTCCTCCATTCAGATGCTTCCGCCGATTAAGCAGATTCTGAAGGATTTTTCTTCTCCGCTTCTTCAGCAGATCAATGAAGATATGGATGAACTCGCAGATCTTACCGAACTGATCCAGTCTGCCATTGCGGAAGATCCGCCCCTTGCTCAGAAAGAGGGAGGAATCATCCGTGAAGGATTCAATGAGACCGTCGATCAGTATCGCCGATCCAGAACCGACGGCAAGAAATGGCTGTCCGAACTGGAAGCGAGAGAGCGGGAGAAGACCGGAATCAAGACGCTTCGTGTCAAATTCAATCGTGTCTTCGGTTATTCCATTGAAGTCACAAACTCCTTCAAGGAACTGGTTCCGGAGAATTATGTCCGCAAACAGACTCTCACCAATGCAGAGCGCTACATTACCCAGGAACTGAAAGAACTGGAAGATGTGATTCTCGGAGCAGAAGATAAGCTCTATGCTCTGGAATACGAGCTGTTTTGTCAGGTGAGAGAACAGGTTGGAAAATAAGTTCAGCTTATTCAGCGTACCGCCAAAGCGGTAGCGGCCCTGGATGTATTCGCATCTCTTGCCCTTGTATCTGACCGAAATGACTATGTCCGCCCGAAAATCAACACCACCGGTGTCCTGGAAATTCGAGACGGCCGCCATCCGGTTGTAGAGCAAATGATCTCCAACGGAATGTTTATCGCCAACGACACCACTCTGGATAACCACAAAAACCGGGTTGCCATCATTACAGGACCGAACATGGCAGGTAAATCCACCTACATGCGTCAGACCGCTCTGATTGTGCTTATGGCCCAGATCGGCTGCTTTGTCCCTGCCTCTAAGGCGAATATTTCCATTGTAGACCGTATTTTCACACGAGTCGGTGCGTCTGACGACCTGGCAAGCGGTCAGTCTACTTTCATGGTAGAGATGACGGAGGTTGCAAACATTCTTCGAAATGCAACATCCAGAAGTCTTTTGATTCTGGACGAGATCGGCCGCGGGACAAGTACCTTCGATGGTCTTTCCATTGCCTGGGCTGTCATTGAACATATTTCCAATACAAAACTCTGCGGTGCCAAAACACTGTTTGCCACCCATTATCACGAGCTGACCGAGCTGGAAGGCAAGCTT
>JAUNAE010000591.1 GCA_030527765.1 Eubacteriales bacterium | reverse complement strand
GCGATGATGTCCTCGAATCTCTTGATTTCCTTCATTGTGTGTTCCTCCTTGTGTGATTGTTTTCCCTTTTGGTAGTACTATATATGCCTCTAAAAGCACATAATAGCAAGTCAATTTCACAACATATAGTACACAAAGAAGCAGCGGCCACATTGTGTAGTTATTCGGAAATCTTTCGGCATCGGTCTTCTCCGTAAACAACATTCAAACCGCTGCCATTATCCCACTTTACTAGGACCGCGGCGGTATCGTCCACTCCAATCACAGTTCCCTTCGTTCCAATCGGAGGAGCTTGTACGTCATCCATCCGCAAAAGCTCTACCCGACATCCGGCAGGGTACTGTTCCCGTACCCTATCCACAATCTCTCTACTTGGAAATCTCATCACGCTTCCTCCTCCGCCACATCGCAAAACTCACTGCCGTATTCTTCTGCAATCCGGTCAGCAATGATCTGTGCCTCCAAGTCATCCTTCGCCTTGAATATCTTAAAATTGTCATTATCCAGTTCCACTCTGTAAGTCTTCTTTGCTCCGGCTTTGAAAGCGGATGAGCCGCTTAAGTTCTTCAGAAGGATCTTTCTGTCCTTCTTGTACGCTTCACCGATGAAACCAAGTCTCAGGAGAAAACATCGGAAGACGTATTTTTCATTTTCCGCTTTCTTCTCCGTTGCATTGATTCTTTTCTGCTCCAAACTCATCCGGCAGAGGGCTGCGATAAAGTTCTGGTAGGCTTTGATTTCTTCGACATCCGGCATCTGTGAAAACCAAGGGAAGGAAACCTTCTCCTCATCCAGCTCGATGCGAATGTCCGTAATTCCAAGTGCTTTCTTAATAAGGTACCCTTTGGCATCCAGCAGGTTGGTGAGGTTGCCAACCTTTACCTTATCGAGCGGAACTGCCACTGTAAGCCCCACGTTTTCGCTCTCTGCCGTTTCTTCTGGATCTTCGACTGCTTCCTGGATTTCTACCGTGCCTTCCGGAATAAAGCCTCTGTCGGAAAGCTGTCGGAGCAATTCGTCTGCATCTTTTGGAAAAATAAAATATGGAATCTCGACTGCACCTTCCTTGTCGACAATGATGTCTCCAATCTGATAATTGCAAGTCGGAACCCTGAGGTATTTCGCCTCTGTTCCGGTGATCTCTGCAATGGCTGCAACCAGTGATTTTCTCTCTATACCTGTTCTGTGAAATTCGTATCTCATACTAAGTACCGTCCTTTCTTTTTGGTACTGTATTAATCACTCTGTTTGCACATAATAGCAACGAATATCTGTGATATTCTCTGCAGAATAATTTGCTCAAATCTGAGCCTTATTCTGTGAGAAGTACACAATGAATTGCTTTTCTAACTGTCGAGGTGCCAGAAAGACCAAAGGACAAGAAGATAGGTTGTAATACATACTAATCCAACAATCAACACAATCATCAGAAGAATTAGTCCCAGACATTCCATTGCACTCATCTCATACCTCTACTTCCTTTGCCAGATCTGCGTAGGTAACCTGCTTTCCGTTTCGGATAACATATACATGATCTGCATCATTGGTATCTTCCACGTATCTCCGAAGAATAACAGATGCATACTTTTCGTCCAACTCCATCGTATGACAAATACGTCCCGTTTCCTGGCAAGCCATCAGCGTTGAACCGCTGCCGCCAAAAGTATCCAGAACGATTGCATTCTCCTGAGAAGAATTGCTAATCGGATAGGCAAGCAGATCCAATGGTTTGGATGTCGGATGGTTCTTATTCTTCTTTGGCTTATCGAAGTTCCAAATGGTGGTTTGCGACCTTCCAGCCTGTTTGCTCCAGTAATGTTTTCCATTCTGAAGGAAACCGTAAAGCACAGGCTCATGCTGCCACTGATAGTCAGACCGTCCAAGCACCAGAGAATTCTTCACCCAGATGCAGCACCCGGACAAATGAAAT
>JAUNAE010000105.1 GCA_030527765.1 Eubacteriales bacterium | reverse complement strand
GTATTGATTTTTCAAGGTGCGAGTCCCATTTTGTGTATGGGAAGTCTTAGTTATTCACTTCAAACATTGTAACAAAATCAATCGAAATCTTACAATCCGCTTAATGCTCTGCGCATTTGAAGCGGGGGACTTACTTGATTCAGGTCAAACGGATATTCGCAATCCGCTTCGCTTCTTGCTCATAACCGAATAGCTGCTCCGCAGCTTATCAGTAGGAGCTTGAACTCCTACTGATACAAGCAAGTCCCCACCCACCGCTTAATGCTCTGCGCATTTGAAGCGGGGGACTTACTTGATTCGGTTAAATAAAAAACCGCCCCGAAAAATTCAGAGTGCACATGGCATTCAAAATTTCCGGAGCGGTACTTAAGTCAGATAAAGCGATCATTCGCAATCCGCTTCGCTTCATGCTTACGAACGCAGGATTTGGGTCAGCTTTGGCTCATAAATCCCAATCAGACTTTCTCGACTTTGATCATATTGGTATTTCCGGAACGTCCATTGATAATTCCTCCGGTCAATACCACGTTATCATCCTTCTGAAGATTCAGGACTGCTTTTGCCTGCTTCATCGCATGATAGAACATTACATCACCGGATGTAAATTCTTCTGTCAGAACCGGTGTAACACCCCAGCTCAAGTTCAGCTTTCTCCAGGCACGCTCCGAAGTCGTCATACCAATGATATCGTTCGGGCAGCGGAAACGGCTGACCATACGGGCAGTAATTCCACTCATCGTAGAAACCACAATACCTCTTGCACGAATGTCAATCGCCATCGCACAGGTTGCATGGGATACCGCATCCAGGTTGTTTCGAATCTCGAATGTCTGCTTGCGGAATCTCTCCGTATAATCAATGCTCTGCTCTGTAAATTCAGTTACCTGGGCCATGGTCTTCACTGCTTCTACCGGGTACTTACCGGAAGCTGTCTCTCCGGAAAGCATCACTGCAGATGATCCCTCATAAACCGCATTTGCAACGTCAGAGATCTCAGCTCTTGTAGGTCTTGGATTATAAATCATAGATTCCATCATCTCTGTCGCAGTAATGACACGTTTTCCAAGCATACGGCATTTCTCAACAAGATATTTCTGGATGGTCGGCAGTTCCATGAAAGGAATCTCCACTCCAAGATCTCCGCGGGCGATCATAATTCCATCAGCCACTTCACAGATCTCTTCAATATTATCTACACCGGCCTGGTTCTCAATTTTGGCGATGACGTCAATGTCTTCTCCTCCATTGTTGTCCAGGAAGGAACGAATCGCGAGCATATCTTTCTTCGTAGAAACAAAGGAAGCAGCAACAAAGTCAATTCCATTCTCGATACCAAACAGAAGGTCCTTCTTATCCTGCTCACTCAGGAAATCTCCCTTCAGAATTTTATTCGGGAAATTCATGCTCTTTCTGTCAGACAGCTTGCCACCGCTGATGACACGGGTAATGACATCATGTCCGTCAATTCCGGATACTTCACAGATAATGATTCCATTGGCAACAAGAATCTTGTCACCTTCGTGAAGCTCATTGTGAAGATTCGGATAATTTACCGATACCCGGGTCTCATCTCCCTCTACATCATCCGTAGTAAAAATGAAGGTGCTTCCATCCTGAAGTTCTACAGAATGCTCTGCAAATGTTTTGATTCGATATTCCGGGCCCTTCGTATCCAGCATAATCGCAATTGGAAGATTCAGCTGTTCTCTTACCTTACAGATGTTCCGAATCTTACCGGCCTGCTCCTCATGATCTCCATGAGAAAAATTCAGTCTTGCCACGTTCATACCCGCAAGACACATTTTCGTCAGCACCTCTTCATCAGAGCATGCAGGACCAATTGTGCAGATAATTTTTGTTTTACGCATAGGGTCTCTCCTTGATATTTATATTTACATTTTATTTCGATTTATTGTAACACGAGTGTATCATCTCGTAAAGTATGGCTGTTCCCCTTATTCCCCGGTCATCTTCCGAATCAACGTCTTGCCTTCCTGCTTCAGCCACTTTTCCGATTCATTGTAATCCGGATCATATTTCTCAACTTCCTTCCAGAAATCCTTGGAATGATTCATATGAATCCGATGGCACAATTCGTGAATGATCACGTAATTTAGAATTTTTTCCGGTGCCTGAGTAAGCAGACAGTTAAAACTAAGATTACCGTTGCTGCTGCAGCTGCCCCATCTGGTCTTCTGACTCCGGATCGTAATCTTTCCAAAAGTCACACCAATAATCTTTGCAAAATACTGTACTTTCGGAGGAATGATTCGAATTGCCAATTCCTTCATCTGTCTGATCTCTTCCGATGTAAACAACTTCTTCGGAGAGTTGTTTTGGGTTTCTGCTGCTTTTTTGAGATTTTTGAACAGCCATGCTCTCTTGTCATTTAAAAATTTCTTGATCTCTGCGTCCTCCATGGCCGCCGGAACGCGAAGAATCACTTGCTGTTTTCGATTGATCTCCAGGGAAATGGTCTTTCGGTTGCTGCGAATTACTTTAATTTGTACTTTTCGCTCATTCATAATCTCCCCTCTGAAGATCCAGAGCTCTTATAAATCCGTTTCTGGACCCTCTTTCATACTCGAAAAAATAAAACGGATGGATTCTTTTGATCTATCACTTCCCACATAATAAAAAGGAACCTTGGCACAAACCTTCTCCAGCAAGTTCCGGAATTCCTCCTTTTTATTTTCTCCTGCAGGATGAATGGTCTGCTTCAAAAGAAGTTCCATCGCCTCCTGCTTTGCCATGTTTTTAACACTTGCACCTTCCTCTCGAAACAGCTGTCCGATTGCAGAAAGCTTTGCATCTCTGTTGACACCTCTGTGATGCTTGCCGGTCCAAGGTGAACCATAAACCCAGAGTGTTCCATCCGGCATAAGCCGCAGCCAGGGTTTGTCATCATTCAGAAGCAACGCTCTGCCCCCAAAGGTATCACACCATAATTTCACATGCGTGCTTTTACCTGTACCGCTCTTTGCTACAAAGATATATGCCTTCCCATCTACTGCCACACAAGATCCATGAATCGCAATAATATTTCTGAATACCAGCGCTTCTGCCACTTTTCTGTGGAGTGCAAAAATTTCAAAATAATATCCCGGAAGACGATTAACAAAAGCCTTATCATATCCCTCTCTTGAGAGAAAAAACTTCCACTCCCGGATGACATCCTCTGATGTCACCTGAACCTGAAGTGCATTCTCTTTGTCTTTCTCTTCCACATCTACGATATAGTCCCGCACGTAGTTTTTGGTTTCCAGATGCTGCACAGCGATCTTCAGCAGCTGATCTGCAAACCTTACGTAAAAATCCTCTAAGCTACTCCCCATGGACATCAATCCCTTCTAGTTCATTCCTTTAAACATGGAAAACGTTTTCACATCTTCCTCAGTAACTCTCATATTGGTTACGTATGTTCTTCCATCGGGGTCCGTAACTTTCAGTTCCAGAACTGCCCCTTCCTGAAAAGCACGGTTTCCGACATCTTTTATGAACATAGGTACTTTTGGGTGCTGTCTTTCAAAAATCTGCAGACGTTCTCTCATCTGCAGCAGCATGGCCGGATTCATTGCCATACAATTCCACCTCCAACTTCTCTTCTTTCTGTCATCATATCACATGAAAGATCATTTATGTGCATTTTTTAATATTTCGTAAATATTTCGTTCCTGCTTTTGTATTCTTCGCCAAAACTCGCCAAAAACAGTGCAAATTTCCACTTGTGAGCGCCAAATCGTTCAATTCCTGTTGAGATTCACCTGATTCTCCGGTTGTCCTGCAAGAAAACTCTTCACATTACTTCCCGCAATGTCCACAAGCCTCATTCTTGCTTCACGGCTTGCCCAGGCAATGTGGGGTGTGATCAGAATATTCGGTGCCGTGCGAAGAGGATTGTCTTCTCTCATAGGCTCCTGCTCTACTACATCCACTCCGGCACCGGATAATTTTCCTGAGTGCAATGCATCTGCAAGGTCCTGTTCACATACCAGACCGCCTCTGGAAACATTGATCAAAACAGCGCCGTCTTTCATAAGACATATATTTTTCTTTTGAATGAGATGGTGCGTTTTGTCATTCAGCGGACAGTGAAGAGAAAGAACATCTGCCTCTCTGAACACTTCTTCCTCGGAGACAAACCGAAGCCCTTCTCTCTCATAAGAATCATATTTTTCCGGATGAGCTGTATATACAAGAACTTTCATTCCAAAGTCCAAAGCAATTTTCGCAACCTTTCTGCCAATATTTCCGAACCCGTAAACTCCCAGTGTCTTTCCGGCAAGTTCCATAATCGGAGAATTCCAATAACAGAAGGTATCCTTCTGTATCCAGTCTCCTCTTCGAACGCTCTCAGCGTGCTCTGTCACTTTGGATGCCAGATTCAGCATCAGTCCAAAGGTCATCTGAACCACAGAATCCGTACTGTATGCAGGAATGTTCGTTACGACCACCCCGTGGCGGGAAGCCGCTTCCAGATCAACTACGTTATATCCCGTGGCAAGTACTCCCACATAGCGAATTTCCGGATAGCGTGAAAAGACTTCCTCATCAATGACCACCTTGTTTGTCAATACGAGTTCATGGCCCTTGATTCTCTCCCACTTGGTGTCCTCCGTTGTATTCTCCCAGATCTTGGTCTCTACAAGGTCTGTCACCGGACTCCAACTGATATCCCCGGGATTTACCGCATGTCCCTCTAAAATTACTGCTTTCATCCTCCGTCACACCTTTCTGTCACTTAAATACTACTATGGCAGTTCCACCTTCGATGTTGTTATAAATCACCTCTGCCACACTGTATGGCAGGTTAATACATCCATGAGAGCCACTTGTCTTGTAAATTTCACCTCCGAAGCTGCTTCTCCATGTTGCATCATGAAGTCCCTGCCCTTCGTAGAATGGCATCCAGAACTGTACTTTTGTCTCGTATCCGTCTGCCGCATTTGATCCAACAAGAACGGACGGGCTTTCTTTGTAAGCCAATGGGAACACTCCTGTCTGAGTCTCTGCATTCTTCGCCACGGATCCGGAGACAAAGTCACTGTCAATCACAAGACCGCCATTTTTGTAAAACCAGAGATGCTGAGCCGAAATATTCACCTCAACGTAGGTGCCATTTAAATCATCCTGACCATTTCTGCTCAAAAATACCGGATTTCCATAATCATTGGTTGTGTAGTAGACCGGTTCTCTCGTCACAGTCGTATTAGAGGCAATGTCCTGCACCAGCTGCTCATATTCTGCACTCTCGTTGGTTGTGTAACCGTACTCGTTCATATTTCCCGGGAAAGTCACGGTATTTCCATAAGTCGTCGTGAAATGTCTCTCATAGAATCTTGTATCATGTCTTCCTGCAAATTCACTAAGCCAGCTTCGGATCAGATCTTCCTGAAGATATCCATCCCCGTTTTCATTCAGTTTTACAAAATCCTGAATGGTTGACCAGTCCAGAGTTTCTGTGGTCTCTCCAAATGTATAAACAATCTCTGCTTTGCAATACTTATTATATGCGTCTCTTCGATTCATAAGGATCGAATCATCGGAAAGAACCTGCGGCTTTTCATAAAATTCCTCAGGAATATTGATCACAAGTTCCCCACCCTTTTCTTCAGAACCTTTCGATGTGAACTCATCAATTTCGTCTTTTACAAGATTCTGAAACTGTTCATCACTGAATTCATTTCCGTATACTTCCGGTTTGATGGAATACTCCTTTGCGCTCTCGTCAAAAACGAGTTCCGCATCGGATGTGGCAATTCGTGCATCCTTCAGTCTGGAAGCCTTCACTACTTGTGCAAAACGGTCACTGTCAAAGGAAATCGGCAGTGTCATCTGATAACGGCTGCGTCCGGTCAACGCCTGAAATACTGCACCGAAGTTTTCTTTCTGCAGAGACATGGTTTTCTCTACCAATGCCTGAATTCCCGCCTCATCCAGCAGATATCCGTAATCTTTCAGTCGTCCGCTCTGCTCCTGCGTCTCTCCTTCAAAGATTTTCACAATTGCAGTATCGTACTCGCTGCGTACAGTCTCAATTGCTTCCTCAATGGTCTGACCCGAAACATCAAATCCGTTAATGGAAGTCCTGCTCATAAATGTCTGACTGCGATAGTTCACAAATATCACAGCAAACAATGCCGCACAGGCCAGAATAAGGACTCCGGCGACAGCAATTCCTATTTTCTTTCCTTTATTCGATTTCCCTTTTTTTGATTCTTCTTTGTTTGATTTTTTTCTATTTTCTGTCTGTTTTGTCTCTTTCATGGCATCTCCATTTTCGGCAGTCGGCCTCTTAGCACGACTTGATTCGTCTTAGTTCTTGTACATAAAACAGCGCACAAAATGTCCCGGCTCTGCCTCATAATATCCCGGTTCTTTTTCCCGGCATTCCTCTTTCGCATGAGGGCAGCGATTACAGAACTTGCATCCCTTTCCCCCATACTGCTGAACACCGGAATCTGCTGAGATATGATCCAGACTGTGTACATCCGGATCCGCCTCAAGAATCGAGGACATCAGTGTCTGCGTATAAGGATGAAGAGGGTTCTCATAAACAGCCTGTGAAGTTCCTTCCTCCATCAGACTTCCCAGATACAACACTCCAATATGATCACAGATCTTCTGCACAACCTGAAGCTGATGACTGATGAACAGATAGGTCAGATGCATCTTCTTCTGAAGATCCTGAAGCATAAATACAATCTGCGCCTGAAGCGAAACATCCAGCGCTGAAATCGGCTCATCGCAGACAACAAATTCCGGATCTACCGAGAGGGCTCTCGCTATGGAAATTCGCTGTCTCTGTCCTCCACTGAACTCATACGGATATCTTCTCAGGTCATCTCTTGAAAGACCTACCGCTTCCAGCAGATCCCCCGCACGTTTTGATCTCTCTTCCTTTGTGTACATGTGATGGATTTCCATCGGTTCACAAATAATCTCCCGAATCGTCATACTGGGATCCAGAGAAGAATAGGGATCCTGAAAAACAGACTGCATCTTCTTTCTATATGGAAGCATTTCTTTATCATTCTTCCCGGTAATCTCTTCTCCGTCATAACAGATGCTTCCGTTTTCTGCATGAAGATATCCGAGAATCGCTTTTCCAATGGTAGATTTACCGCTGCCGGATTCTCCCACAAGACCAAATGTCTCTCCTCTTGCGATATGGAAGTTTACATGATCCACTGCGTGAAAATACTCCGGATGCAGCTGAATCAGTTTTCGACTCTTTTTAGGAAAACGGATCACCAGATCTTCTACTTCAATGAAATCTTTCTTTTCACTCACTCTCAATCACCTCTTTTGCACGAAAGCATCGCACGCAATGTCCATTCTCACCCTTCACCATTTTCGGAACTTCTTCGGCACATTTCTCCATGCGCTCCTGACATCTCTCATAGAACGGGCACAGTTCCTTCTCCATTTCCTTACGGACACCATGCTCCAGGAACGGTTTGAATTCCTGTCCCGTCTTCGGCATACTGGCGATCAATGCCTTTGTATACGGGTGCTCCGGAGAATGGAAAATCTTATCTACGCATCCGGTCTCAACGACATATCCACCGCACATCACCGAAACTCTCTGACAAAGCTGGGCAACAACTCCAAGATCATGGGTAATCAGAATCATACTCATGCCCTGCTCTTTTCGGATATCCCGGAGCATATGAAGGATCTGAGCCTGAATCGTAACATCAAGCGCCGTCGTCGGTTCATCTGCAATGATCAGGTCCGGATTACAGCTGATTGCCATGGCGATCATCACTCGTTGACGCATTCCTCCGGACAATTCGTGAGGATAACTGTGAAAGCATCTCTCCGGATCCACAATACCGACTTTGCCAAGTAGTTCCTTAGCTTTCGCTGCAGCTTCCGCCTTGGAAAGACCATTTAATCTTCGAAGAAGCTCCACCATCTTTGTTCCGACTTTGTACACCGGATTTAATGCCGAAAGAGAATCCTGAAAAATCATGGCAATCCGTTTGCCTCGATATGGACGAAACTCTTTCTCAGACAGAGACAGAACATCCACCCCGTCAAACAGTGCCTGACCGGACTCTACTTTGCCGTTTTCCGGATTAATCCGCATAATCGCTTTGGTAGAAACACTCTTTCCGCTGCCGGATTCTCCGACAATCCCATAGATTTCTCCTTTATTCACCTGAAAAGATGCATTCTTTACCGCATGTACTTCTCCAAGATCTGTATAAAATGTCACAGATAAATCCTGCACTTCCAATAAATTATTCATTTGTGCCTCACATACTTTCTATTATTCGTGTTATTTCTGCTCATAAATCTTTCGAATGACTTCACCTACATAGTTGAAACTGATAACGGTAAGCAGAATCAAAAGACCCGGAAATACTGCAAGATACGGTGCTGTCAGCATTTTGGACTGTGCACTGTTCAGCATACTTCCCCAGGAAGCTGTCGGAGGAATAATACCAAGTCCAAAGAAACTGAGCGCAGATTCCATCAGAATTGCCTGAGCGATATTGATTGTTGCAGAGACAATCACCGTAGGCATCACGTTCGGCAGAATATGATTCCGAATAATCTTTCCTCTGCTCTGTCCGGATACACGGCTGTATACGACATACTCTCTCTGTTTTAATGACAAGGTTTCTCCACGGACAATACGGGCAATACTCATCCATGTCAAAAATCCGATAATCAGAATCACATTCTTCACACCTGCATCCAGGTATGCATTCATAACAACCATTAACAAAAAAGTCGGAAGACTCATCAGAGCATCTACAAGACGCATAATAACGACGTCCGTCTTACCGCCCAAAAAACCACTTACCGTACCTACAAAAACACCTATGGCAGTAGATAGAATCATTGCCATAAAACCAACGAGAAGGGAGGTTCTTCCTCCATAGATACAGCGTGCCAGGTAATCACGTCCCATGTCATCCGTGCCAAAAGGATGTGCAAGACACGGAGCCACCAGTCTCTCTGATACATTCAAAGAGTCCGGATCAATCGGAAGCACCGGTGCAAGAATTGCAACAATGCTAAACAAGGCAATCAGAAAAACACCCGCCTTTGCAAAATGGTTTTTCTTAAATGCCGCTTTCAAATTTCGTCTGATATTTTCGTTCATAAATCTTTAGCCTCAGTTTAATCGAATTCTCGGATCAACGATCGTATACAAAATGTCCGCCAGCAAGTTACCGATGACAATCATCAGCGCCGTCATCATGGTAATTCCCATAATCAGCGGATAGTCAAAGGTGGTAACGGCTGTGACTGCCAGCTGACCGGTTCCCGGCCAGGAAAAAACCTGTTCGCAGATCATTGCTCCGGATACCAGAGACTGCAGACTCATTCCAAGAACAGTGATCAGCGGAAGCACTGCATTCTTTAAGACATGACGGAACAGGATCTGATTCTCAGACATTCCGTACGCTCTCTGAACGGAGACATAATCTGCGGACATCTGAGTAATCGTACTGCTTCGAATATAGCGGGTAAACTGCGCTGTATTTACATAAGTCATAACAGAACATGGCAGAATCAGATGACGGATCAGGTCCAACGTTGTTTTGTTTCCATCACTGTGCATTCCAATACTCGGAAGCCATCCAAGATATACACTGAACAAATAAATTAAGAGAATTCCAAACCAGTAATTCGGAATAGAAATTCCAACATAAGATAAGACACTGGTTACTTTGTCCAGTTTTCCGTTGCTGTTCTTGCCACAGTAGAGACCCAGTGGAATGGAAATAAGTACGGCAAGTACCATACTGGTTCCCATGAGCAGCAGAGTTGCCGGAAGACGATTCATAATCTGTGTCAAAACAGGTCGTGTATTCACGAGAGAATACCCAAAATCTCCGTGAAGAATCTTGATCAGCCACAAGAAGTACTGTTCATACAGTGGCTTGTTTAATCCAAGACTCTCTCTCAGTGTAGCGATATAAGATTCACTCATGTTTGGCTGTACGTATGTCAGAACCGGATCTCCCGGTGCCAGCTTCACAAGAGCAAAACACAAGATCGATACGATGAACATAACCAGTATCGACTGCAGCAGCTTGTTCATTATTCTTTTCATTTTTTTGTCTCCTATTGCAAAGAATTACATCTTTCCATGATACAAGAATTGCCATGATTTTGCAATCCCATGGTTGTGCTCTGGATTTTATAACATAAAACCCGGAGCACGAAGTCTGATAGCCCACGTCTACTTGAGGGTTCATATCAGAGTATTCATACTCCGGGATCATTGTTTGATTTATATTCTATCTAGCCCAACCGCTGTTTGTTGCCTGTACGACTAGATGCACCGCTTACCGCTTCGTCTTATTCTACAC
>JAUNAE010000590.1 GCA_030527765.1 Eubacteriales bacterium | reverse complement strand
AGGATTTGACGGAACAGGCAGCGGGTCTTAATGCTGCTGAACTTCTGGAAGCACAGCAAGCGATTCGTCCAGAAAAAGAGCGAGCTACAGTGCAAAAGCTCCAAGACACCTATGGCAGCAGATATTCCCCGGCAGCTATAGGCGAAGCCAGGAAGGAAACATCCAAGCTGCTGGGTGAGGAGATAGATAAGAAATCGATCAAGCAAGCACTGGAAGAACGCCATCCGCAGTTTATTCGCCAGAAAGCAAAAGAGAAAGAGGACGCAATCTAAGAACATCAGGGTGCCCTGAACCGGGGTACCCTTGCCGTCCAATACACATAGCCAAAAATGCTATTTACCAGCAGCTTTATCGGGCATCTTCCCACGAAGGAAGATGCCTGATTTTTTTATTTTTACGTTTTTTCTACTGGTCCTACTTTCTTTTTCCCTATCCTCGTGTTATACTATTCTTGCGACACAAACTGCATAACTTTTCCAGAAGGTGTGTATTTTTACTTTGGTAAAAATGCATGCCCGTTTTCGCATACCTTTTGGGGAAGTGGAAAGTTTGTGTCGCAGCAAATGGGGCTGTGCGTTTTTCGGTGCGCAGTTTCGGCTGCGCACTTTTTTATTTGTGTAGATTATGTGATATAGAAATATATTGGGGGAAAGATTATGAAAAGACGGATTACAAGTCTGATGCTTGCCGTGTCTCTGCTGCTTTCGGCAGTGCCTACGCCAGCATTTGCCACGGAAGAATCCAATGGGTTGTGTGAACACCATGCTGTTCATACAGAAGAATGCGGCTATGCGTCCACTGTGGAAGCTCAAGACTGCGGTCATGTTCATTCTGATGATTGCCAAAAGTCGGTGGTACACTGCGTTCATGAGCATGGGGATGAGTGCTGGCAGCCCAGTGTGGATGGCGGTGATCCTGTCCTTGAATGTGCGCATACGGAATGTACTGTTCAGTCTGGGTGCGTTGCAGCCGATATTTTCTGCGTTCATCAGCACGGAGATGAATGCTGGCAAATAGGTGAAGATGGAGAAGAACCTGTCCTAAACTGTATCCATACAGAATGCACCGTAGAATCCGGCTGCGCTACGGTGAAGCTGGTCTGCAATCATGCGCATGATGCTTCCTGCGGATATACAGAGGGGAGCGCGGAAGTTCCTTGTAGTTACGAATGTGAGATTTGTAATTCTATCGAGGCTGGCTTCTGTGCCCATGGAAATGGCATTGAATCCTGCGAACTTTGCCAATTGGAAACATTGATCGACAGCTTACCCACCTATGAGGAATTGGGAACACTAGAGGGGGATGCTTACACGGAGGCAATCTCTGATGTACAGGAGGCACAAGTTACTTATTATGGGTTGTCCGCTGAACAGCAAGCCCAGGTGCAGAATGCTGATGTTTTGCTAACTCTGCTGAATGGTCCAGAGGATCAGCCTTCTACTACGCCAGATGGTTCCGATGGTGATATTGATGGAGGGGATATTTCTTGGATTTTGGATGAACAAGGAGTTCTGACCATTTCCGGTGTTGGTGACATGAACTGTTATGATACTCACACTAACAAGGCACCATGGTACGATTATCGTGAAGAAATCTTGACTGTGATAATTGACGAAGGAATCACTTCAATTGGTGATTGTTCTTTCTACAACTGCAAAAAACTTACTAAAGTTATAATTCCGAATAGCGTTACAGAGATTAAATACTACGCATTTTATAGTTGTAAAAGTCTTACCGATGTCAATATTTCAGACTACGTAACTTCCATAGGAGAGGATGCGTTTACGTTATGTATTAGCCTGGCTGACTTAACCATTGGAAGCAGCGTTACAACAATTGGACCCAATGCCTTTTACAAATGCAATAGTTTGACTGATGTCACTATTCCAGATAGCGTGACTTCTATTGGAAGGTATGCATTTAGCTGGTGTGT
>JAUNAE010000104.1 GCA_030527765.1 Eubacteriales bacterium | reverse complement strand
GGAGAAGATTGTAATCAAATGCCTTCTGATCCTGTTCCCGAACCAGAGCATCCGCCTCACGAAGGGGCATGAAAATACCGGTCGGAATTTCCTTATCCTGGCTGAAGGAAAATCTTACGACCGGTTCCAGTTCCTTATCAATTTTAGGTTCATATTCCTTAATGCGCTCGAGCAGTGCCTCCGCTCTTGGTGCCAGTGCGTCACTTTCTTCCATCACATCCTTCAGGAAATGGCTGTATTCCTGTGCCCCAAGGCCTCTGAGCAGGTTGTATTTGATCTCCATCAGCTGTGTTTCCGGGCTTTCCACCTGATCCATATATTCGTAAGTGTCAAAATCTCTGGCCAGATCCAGAAGAGCGCCTGCCAGTTCATCCGCAGTCATTTCCTTCGGATAAAGAGACTGCTTTACCTCTGCCATCGGAAGATATTTGTACTCCGGGAACTGTTCCCTGACAAGTTCAACAACTTCCAGCAGCATCGGATGTGTACGGAGGACTTCCATATCATCCAGGTTATTGGCACAGATAGTGCCTCCCTGAATCAACGGATATTCAATATCCATCTCCGGAGATGCCACCGGATCATGCAGGATAAAGCCCATAGCATTTCCAAAATATCCAAGTCTAGGATCATTACGGATCTCGCGATATTTCTCTGCCGCTTCCTCCATAGTCAGACCACCATAGAATGCCTCCATATCATGGAATTCCTCACAGACGGCAGCATAGAAGATTACCCTTGCACCGGTTCGCTCCTGATAAGCAGCTGCTGCCAGGCGAATCTGCTCACGTCTTTCCTTTTCCCCTGCACCATTGTTCAGGGTATTATCGATCATGTTGTAATTCTGCTCTTCAAGTTCTTCCACCTTAGCCAGTGGTCTGTACTGCTGCTGCGGAGAGGTTTCCTGTACTACACCAGCCATTCTCTCAGGATCAATTCTATTTGCATCCAAGGTAATCTCATGAAGAAAGCTGTAAGACATTCTCTTCATTCTGCTGCCGGAGTGAACATTTCCCTGAACCGGCAAGCGATAATAGGTACCAGTTTCGGAATTAAAAACAGGCTCCCTCAGGTCCTGAACGATGTCTTTTGCAGCCCTCAGCAGATCCACATCACTTTCATATCTGCCTCCATCCAGGAGTTTGTATTCTTCCGAATAAATCGAGTAATCATATCCCCCATCCGTCTCATGAATCTCCAGATAACGGTCCTCAATCTGAAATGCAGCTTCTCTGATTTCCTCTGGTCGTTCATAGACTCGTCCGAGGAAGTCCTCCGTCACCTCTGCAAAGCCAAAGCTGTCGACAAAATATGCTTTTACTTCACCGTCCCGGTTCATAACCACAATATCGCTGACAGAAAGAGAATGCCCTCTGAAATCCTCCGGACGATCGATATTGAATCGCTCATAGATAGAATCCAGAGTGTCCGCCTCCGTAAGCGGTGCAACATATTCCAGACGATAATCCTCATGATCAATCATCATTTCCTGTTCATCCATAAAGTCATGACTCAGGAAAATGTAGTCTCTGCCTTTTCCTTCCGGATCAATCTGGTAGATACCAAACTGATTCTCCGGCACATAAAGGAGCTGTGTTTCCTGCAGAGACGTGATCTCTTCATGGAGATCATATTCATTACGAAGCTCTACATAAGCTGTCATCTGTTCCCTTGGCATACGAAGCCATGCATCATCCGGCATCGCCAGAACCTGTTCAGTACTAACTTCTTCAAATACACCTCTACTGACTGACGCATAGACGGTCTGTCCTAAGACAATTGCCTCCAAAGCATCCACCTTATTCATATAGAGAAAACGAAGTTCCTCCATTTCTTCTTCCAGTCCATCAATAATCTCACCAGCAGTATCTTTGATCACCTGCAGGGAGGCAGTCAGTTCCGGAAGTTCCTTATTTCTGGACCAGGATGCCACATATCCCCAGCTGTTTGCGCTGGTATCAATGCCGAAGTAGGAACTTACAACTGCAGCAACCGACTCGGCCTCCACCTCCATGGTTCTCTGATCCTTGCCCCTGGCTTTTGCAGACTCCTTCAAGTGCTCCGGATCCAGAGCGTGAAGCTTGGCATGGGCCAGTTCATGAATCATGGCAGCCATGGCCTGTTTTTCACTCAGATTATCATTGATGGCAATTCGCCTCTCGATCTGATGATAATAACCATCCTTACCTTCCATCTCCTCGAATCCCACCGGGACCGGAGAAATATTGCGAATGGCCTGGACGAAATCCTGATATCTTTCCACATTTCCCTCCAGATCCTCTACCAGAGTTGGTAAAGGAGGACCACTGGTCTGTGAAATATCAAATACTGAGGCTACGCGGAAGGATGGGATAGTAACCTCCACCTCTTCCTTTTTAATGGAACCATCCGGATTTCTCACAGGCTGTCCGGTAGCCTGATCAATCACGTCCTGTTCCTTCTTACGCTTATAGGTCATGGGCGCAAAGATCTTGATTGCCTTCTCACCACGATTGACCTGACGGCCAAAATTCTTCTGCCAGGCTTCATAGCCTGCAACCTTGGTGGCAGTACCACCGGTCTGCAAGGCAATCAGAATTGTGTTGTTTACACTGTATTTTGTAAAATGAGACATCACCCTGATATAGTTGGCAAAGTTCTCGGAATCGAATACATCACGGACACCCTGTTCCAGTCTCGTGGTTAATTCCTGAACCTGCTGCTGGCGTTGCTCATTTGTCATCTTCTTATAAGCCATTCTTGTTACTCCTTTCCTTCGAGCAAAAATACACACGGCGCATGGTTCGTGTGTATGATTACTCAAATCATTATTATTTGCCGGTTAGTGTTCCGGCTCTTTTGTTCTCTTTTTTCCTGACGATCTCTGTGCTCCCGCCTGCGTCAGTTTCTTCTTCTCTGCCAGAGAAGCCTTGATGGACTTCTTTGGCCTGGAAGCTTCCGTTTTCCGATATCCGTATTTGGTAGCTTCCTTTTCTGCCACCTTCAGATCTACATCAGAAAGTTCTGAAGAATAGCGGATCTCGTCCATGGGAAGAATATCCTTCTCCCGGAAGGAATAATAAAAATCATTCTGCCCCAGGATAATATGGTCCAGAACCGGAATTCCTGCCATCATGCAGAGCTGCTGCATACGGTTTGTGATAGCAATATCCTCTCTGGATGGCTGCAGACTGCCACTGGGGTGATTGTGGAACATCATGATAGCAGCCGCATTGGACAGAAAAGCAGCCTTCAACAGTTCCCTCGGATGAACGATGGATTGATTGAGGCAGCCCATACTGACAATGGTCATATTGATAGGAGCATTATCACTTCGAAGATGCACCACACCGACCACTTCCCTGTCATAATCCTTGAAGGCATCTCCCAGGATACGAATGGCATCCTCCGGGGTATTGATTTTTTCTTCACTGAGAAGTGGCGCCTCCCGAACCAAGCGAACCGATACCTGATCAAGTTCGTACTTTTCGCTCATGGAGGGTCACCTCTTTTCTATTCTCTTCAGCCAGAGGAATCTGCAGGATGAATTCCTTATTCTCCAGCTGTTTCAACTGATCTCTGATCTGTCCGGAAATTGATTTCTGCTTTGTCGCTGGTTTGATCTTTCTCATGTCCATCATTGCTCTCCCTCCTCTTTGCCAGGACGATAAGACGTCCGTTAGTACTGGAATACTCACAGGTAGATAAAGAAAGCAGCTCATCGGACTCATTTACGGTTAATCCCGTATCATAGAGCTGATAAGCTGCCATTTTCTGCTGCAGGTATTCAATTTGTTCCATTCTGGTGTTGTAGTGAAGGTAATTATAATAGCCTCCACTTCTTGCGATGTTGGTCACATAGACTGCAGCCACATCGTAAATGTATTTTTGATTACGAAGATACAGGGTAATCTCCGGATGCTCCGTATAGAAATCCTTATCTTTATATCCATTCAGTTCCTTGAACATGGATCCATCCTTCATCTGATGACCGTAAAGGATTAGATGCTCTCTGGTCAGATCGATGTCATTGCGATAATCCATGAAGATGGTACCGCAGATTGCAGACTCCTGGTTGAAATTACGGCGCAGGTAATAGGAATTATCTGCAGCCTGAACAACCGGATAATCAATGCCGGTTCCATTAATACGGATCCAGCCGATGCAATCACTGTTGATGGCCAATAAGGAATCGTAATCAAAGTCGTCCTGTTCCGTCTCCGCTTCTGACTGTAACTCCGTCTCTGTCTGCTTCCCATCATCTTCTTCATCCTGATCGGGATTCTTGTCCGGAAATCCGATATTAGTGATAGCTTCATAAGCCTGCTTATTGGAATGGGATTCCTGGAAATAATCAAAAAGATATTTCCCGCAGACACCCATCATGGCACAGCAGAGCATGAGAACGAGCAGTTTCCATTTATTCACTTGGTAATCACCTTCTTTCCCTAAAAGAAAAGCGACAACTCCTCGGGGAATTATCGCTCTCTTCTTACACTATTTAAATAATTTTACCAAACCTGACAGATCGACCTTTCCAACCACATCAGGTAATGATTCTTGATACAACTCGTTAGTGAGATATCTTGTTCTGTAATTGTAGTTCGGATGCAAACGTTCCTCAATCTCTGTAACACATTTCACGGATTTTTTGAAAGTCTTATCATCCAAAATAAAGTATAATGATTCTGCAGAAAGATTACGACACTCCATAATCATCGTATTATGCGTCGTCATTATCAATTGTCCTGAGATTTGCTCTGCAACAGCTTCTAATAATTTTGCTGATAATACATCATGAATTCTTGTTCCATACTCATCAACAATCACACATTTTCCCGATGCTGCCGACACAAATGAAGGTATCAGTCGTAGTATTTCTTTTGTTCCAGACGATTCAAGAGAAAAATCAATATCGAATGACTTATCTTCTATTTTCTTTCTAAGATAAAGTCGATATGCTATTTTTTCACCATCAAGATGCTTTTGATAAAATACCTTTTCTACATCTTTAAATATACTCTTAAAAATACTATCTAAGATCTGTTCGACTTCCTTCAAACGCTTTTCTTCTGATTTATCAACGCTACCCAGCTGAAGATTTTCTAATATACTATCTCCTTGACCGCCCTCTTTTCCAGAGACGAACTTAAAATCAAGACTGGATAAATGCAACAATACATCCATCAAATTATTTGAAATGTTTGAGTTAATGAATGTGTCTGCCTTATCTGCCATTTCAAACAAAAGAATTGATAAAAGAGAATGCTTACCCCAATACATTTTTGTCTGCTTATTGATCAAATCATAAAACTCTTTTGTTTCAAATATCTTGGAATTGATATTGATCTCATCATCCTCAATATTGAAATAGCAGCCTCTTCTTTTTGATAGCTTAAATTCTAACCGCTCTTTTACGATGCTGGTATCATCCATCTCAATGTAATAGGAGCCTGGATTTCCATTAATTACAAACTGATATTCCACGGACATATTTTCAGCCGTATCAACCATCTTGTAATTATGAATAATGGTTTCAATACCATTCATCGACAATCTAGTCTTAAGCATCTGAAGCATTACATCCTGTTTAAAAGGAAAATCTTCTGGAGGAACAATCTTTTCATCCAGTAGATCATTTAATACTCCTCGTACTTCCATGGTTTCAATAGTTCTTTTTAAGAGGAGAAAAGCTTGTGTAATGGTTGTCTTACCACTTCCATTAACACCATAAATAATCGCAAGCTTCTTTGATTCATTCTTCTTTGAACTTAAATCAATGCTCACATCTTTGAAAGATTTGAAATTTTTAAGATTAATACGCGTAAACATATTTCCACTCTCCTCATGATATCAAGCGTATTATAACAAAATCTCCTCTTAATATCAAGTCATATTTTGTTTAACAGCGATTTTTGTAATGTCATATTACATTTTTTGTAGTTGTTGACAATTTCGTAGCTTTTAGATATACTATCACTGACCTTAGCACTCATTCAGGAAGAGTGCCAAGGTAAAATTACTATGAAAGGGGGACTTCTATGACAGAAATCCTAATTCTCAGTTCTAAGAACTATCCTGACAGCGAAACTATCAACTATGGTGACTGCCTTCTGATTAAAACAGATTCAGAGCTTATCATCTATGACTGTGGCCACGAGAGACATGCGGAAGAAGTGTTATCGTATATGGATAAAAATAATATTTCTACTGCAAAACTGGTCCTCTCTCATAACGATGCTGATCATTTTGATGGCATTCCAAAACTTCTTGATTCCGGGCGTATCACAGTCGTTAAGACCACCTTACTTTTGAAATATAAAGATAAGATTTTGGATCGTATAGACGATGGCAGAAAAACCAGAGAAAGCGTTTCGCAACAAATACTGGATCTTTATGACAACATTGCCAAACTCTCAGGTTATCCTTTAGAAGACATCTACGAGCATCCAGAAGATATCTGCCCTGGTGTTTCTATAATTGGTCCTGATTTTGAATACATGTTAGATACAGTTGCCAAACGCCTTGACGGTCGTGAAGGTGATACTAAAGATGGCGAGACTGCTGTAAATGCAACCAGCATTCAAATATCAGTTGATATTGGCAGCCATAAAGTCCTTTTATGTGGCGATTGTTCGTTTGCTTCTATCGAAGACAAGGTACGTAATTATCAATGTATCCAACTTCCGCACCATGGCAAAGTTAAGCAGGCTGAAGCAATATGGGAAAAGAAGTGGAATCAAACAAAAGATTTCTATGTTATCTCTGATAACACCGGGAATACCAATGGTGGATCAGATAAACTAGATACCACCGGACACCGTGTGTATAACACAAAAGGTCATGATAATGTAAGGATTACATCATCTTTGTTTTCTGGTTCGGCCATCTCAACCGGCAGAACTCTTGGTCATTAATTATGCGGTACCTTCTTCAGAAAAGCTTTGAACATGAGCAATTTCCCCGAAAATCTTTCCTGTATGATTCCTTAAAGTTGTGGTTCTATACCGCATCTGATTCAGATGAACTCTTTTTGGAATTCAAAAGCATGCCGAGCACATATCATTCTGATGTACTCATGATTACCGGGCATAATTATCAGGTAAAAGAATATCTTACCTCACATGATTTCACGGAAACCATAGTAGTTGCAATCACCTGCGATGGTGGTTGCGACTACAAAAAATTAAGCCTCCCTGGTAAAAAACTATTCATTCCATATCAGAACAATGATAATTTAGTAGACCTCTTGTCAGGGAAGGAATTTGGCTTGGATTTTGATATTACGGAATCCGAATTACAATTCTATAACTCACCGAAGTCCTGGCCTTTAGAAAAACGCATAAAGCAATCTTTTTTATCAATTAAAGATTACAGGAGAAAATGATCGATATGGACAATCTTTTTAAAATATATGACACCTACAACTTAAGGGTTAGAATCAGTGTTGGATTTATCGTAATGGCCCCTCTCATTCTTTCAATTTATCTGTTAATCCCTGGCACTCGCGATATCTCATTTACTGCAATCCTGCTCCTTATTGCTTTCGGAATGTGTAACCTTATGATTTCATTATCCAGACATCTTGGAAGAAAAGCTCTTAATAAATGTTTTACAGGATTGCTCCCTGCACAGCAAATGCTTCTTCCTAATGATAAATCTCTTGATAACATTACCAAGAAAAGATATCATAAATTCCTTTCATCCAAAGTCAAAAATCTTACTTTCGCCAAAGACGCTGAAAACTTGACTTCTTCTTGTTCGTCAGCAGTTAACTGGTTAATCTCACAGACCCGTGATGCGAATAAATTTCCGTTAATTAAGGAAGAGTCAATCAATTTCGGATTCGTAAAGAATTTGTATGGATTAAAACCAATCGGAGTAGTGATTTCGTTGTTCTTAACAGTAGTGGAGGGAGCCGCTCTGATAGTCAAATTCAAATATGGTCTTGATATGGTCGAATATCCTACGATAATTGCTGCCACAACTATTTCTCTGGCGTTCTTTCTCTTATGGATCTGTACTATCAATAAGGCACTCGTAATTGACAGTGGAAAGAAATATGCAAGAGCACTTCTCTCCGCCTGTGATTCAGAAATATTTAATTCATAATTATATCCGCACCGGCAATTATGCTGGTGCGGATTTTAATCTTATGTCGTCCACATGCCTACAGAATATTACGGTTTGGGTTGCCATCTTTACAGTCTTTACAGTCACTTTACAGTCATCTTGGAAGTACATACTTATGCACACCCTTTTTGATAAAATATACATATAAGAAAGAGATGAAATACATAAGAAAGGACAATTCCAAATGGCCAAAAAAAGAGATTATCGACCACTGTTAACTACTCCTTATGAAACGGGCATCCGTGATTTTACTTCCATCACACGATTCTTCCAGTACCATGCACCATGCATCGACAGTGCTCAGTCCCCAGGTGTTTTTTCTGATACTGATAGTAATCTGATTCTTTCAGAGATGTTGAGTTCAGTTGGTATTAAAAATACTACGCGCATTATGAAAAGCATCAAGCCTGCTTCGTGGGCTAAAGACGATTTGGACGGCTTCGAAATTGACTTTGAAACTTCCAAAATTCTTTGCGACAAATACAACAACGAAACAGATTTACATGCTCTTCTTCGACATATCCGTAACGCCCTTGCCCATGGTTATCTCTATGTTTGGCGTAAGCGCACGAAAAGTTCTCGTGAAGATTACTTCTTGCTCATTGATTTTGATTCGAAAAAACATCGGCCAACAGCAAAACTGGTATTAACAATGTCCATTTTAAAGCGTTGGAAATCTATTATTGAAAACCACAACAACCTCATTATTCAGCCAGAAACACTCCGACCTTCTGCTAATGAAGATCGGAGTGTTGTTTTATGCACTATTCCTACAGTTCCTGCCCTTTATTCTTCTTCGCCGCCTTCTCCACAGACTTTTCAGCTTTCTTCTCGGCCTTCTGCTGCTTCTTCTCCCCCAGGCGCTCATGGATACTCTTCTTAGCAGCCTTAGTCTCTGCCTTTTCCATCTCCAGTCTGGATTCACGCTTTTCGGCATTCTCCATGACTCTGGTATCCGTATCGAAGTGCTGTACGTGATCGGATAAGCGATCCTCCGGAGATACTTCGGTTCTGTTGATCTGATATACCATGGCGGATAATTCCTTCACATCCATCTCGGCGCTTTCCGGTACGATGAGCACTTCATGAGTGCTGGAAGGGAGAATGAAGAAGTTTCCCTCTACCACCTGGCCGATCTTATCCATGATGCTGTCCTGAAGAAGGAGACCAGCACCATTCATTTTATCGCCATTAGTGAGACAGAACATTCCCATGCCAGGCATGGTTGTTCCATCTGCACTGTCCAAGAGGTTCTCCGGCTCCTCTCCAAACATAAGACTCTCCATCATTTCACCCATATCACAGAGCATCGGATTTCTCTGCATATCGGCAGCCAGCGCATCGGCATGAAGCTGCTCCACGGTAATCCCCCAGGTCTCCATCATCTGCGGAGTAACCGCAGTACTGGCAGTACCTTCCGGGCCTTCCTGCAATACCACATGATAAGTTGCGGAGAAGTCACTGTGTTCAGTATGAACCAGACTCTGCAGTCTGTCCTGATTTTCCTGGGTATCGCAAAGACGGATCTGGAGACTATCCTTTGCGGACTCATAATTCATAAGAGTTGCAGTGATATCGCTTCCAATATTCGGAGCATCATACTCAATTCTCATATCTGCGATGTCACCGACGATCTCATCGATGTCCTTTCCTGCCTGATATTCATTCCAGAAGTTTTCGATATAGATATTCGGTACAACAACCTCACCGGGTCTGGAAATGGAAATGCCGGTTAAATGTGTATCATTATTTTTTACCACCTCGTTGAAGGTGATGTTCGCATCTGCGTAAGACTCAGGAAGATAATCCTTCACAGTTTCCTGCAGATACTGCTGAAATTCTTTTCTGTTCATCATTGTTTATTACCCCCTTCTGATCATGTGGCGGTTCGGGCGCTTTCTGCTGATCGCCTTCTCTGTCATCTTCTGATAAGCCTTCATGCGGCTGACAAGCTTCATCTCATGCTCCTGCATATTCTTCTTGATTTCGCTGTTTCCCATAGTTCTCATAGATAAAATCCTCCTCGATTTTGATATTGGTTACTCTCAAAAAGCCCTGATCGACTTCTGAGAAAATGTCAGACAGTGTCTGACAAATTGAAAAAGGCACCCTCCGGAAATCTTCCGAAGAGCACCTTCATCACTTACTGCATTGGATCTAAGTTATTCTTAGTCCGCTTTCTTATTCACTTTTTTCTTCTTTCTGCTTCCGAAAAGGATGCCTGCAGCCAGGCTGCCTGCACCAAGCATCAGCAGAATTGGAAGCCAGAGATT
>JAUNAE010000103.1 GCA_030527765.1 Eubacteriales bacterium | reverse complement strand
GTTTCCGTGGGCCCGGTAGTTACAAACGCGGACTTCCCGAAGCCACCCCTGCCGTAAAACACGACTCCCTTCTTTTCTGCCGGAAGACAGCCTTCTGCCTTTGCATCCAATGCCGCAGAAAGACCTGTGTACTATCAGAGAAGAGATACTCAGAGAATCGAAGAAGATCGGAAACCTTACACCGGTCAAAAATCTTTCTCCTTTACACCGGAAGAAGAAAATCTCTTTGCGAAGCCAAGATTCCAGAATACACGGGAGCCCTTGTCTCCTCAGAGTTTTTCTGCACAGAACACGGGTGTTACATCAAATACCGTGACAAGAAATGCGAATACAGTGTTAAGTCAGTCAGACTCAGCTGTAACCAACTTGAATAAGTCAGAAAACATCACAGGTACAGCAACGAACAACACCTTAGAGGGTGATATAGATCACGCAACTACAAGTATCACTCACTCAGATGATATCGTAAGTACCTCAGATATCGATATAAAAGGCACAGAGATTACCGACAGCAGCTCTGACGTTACGGAAAGCAGCACTGCGAATTCTTCTGCAGAAAACCAGTGCGAAGAAGCAGCATCTGTTTCCTCTGATTCTACACCAGAACTGTCTGAATCCTCCGACCTTGTCGAGACATCTTCGAAGGATGCAGAACCTGATGCCGAATCGTCAGCTTCCGAGAACGTAAACGTGAAAGAAGAGCAGATATCTCTTTTCAGCGATTCCCTTCTGACAAAAGAGGCTCGTTCCCGTCACAAGCTGATCGGCCAGATTTTCGATACTTACTGGCTGGTACAGTTCGAAGACAATTTCTATATCATCGACCAGCATGCGGCTCACGAGAAGATCTATTACGAACGTTTTGTAAAAGAGTTTCAAGAACAGTCCATCGAGTCTCAGTATTTGAATCCGGCACTGATTGTCACCTTGAATCTTCAGGAAGAAGGTCTGCTGAACAGCAACATGCAGTATTTCCGGGATTTTGGATTCGAGATCGAACATTTCGGCGGAAAGGAATATGCCATCAGCGCAGTTCCTGTGAATCTGTACCGCATGGATGAAACGGAACTGTTTCTGGAGATGCTGGATCAGCTCGCCGATGGGCATTCACGGAACGCACTGGATATTTTTACCATGAGACTGGCAACTATGGCCTGCAAGGCAGCCGTAAAAGGCAATCATCGAATGAGCCCTCAGGAAGCAGACAGTCTGATTGACGAACTTCTTTCTCTGGACAACCCGTACAATTGTCCTCATGGCCGTCCGACGATCATCGCCATGAGCAAGACAGAACTGGAAAAGAAATTCAAACGTATCGTATAAGTCAACGCAGATATACAAATGAGGACAGCTATGAAAAAACCACTCATTGTACTTACCGGACCAACTTCCGTAGGAAAGACCAAACTCTCCATTCAGCTTGCAAAGGCCGTGGGAGGGGAGATTATTTCTGCGGATTCCATACAAGTCTATCGGGGAATGGATATTGGTTCTGCCAAAATCACTCCGGAGGAAATGGACGGTGTACGTCATCACCTGATTGACATTCTGGATCCAAAAGATTCCTTCCATATTGTGATGTTCCAGCAGCTTGCAAAGCAGGCAATGGAAGAATGCTGCAATCGTGGACATATCCCGATTCTTGTAGGCGGAACCGGATTCTACATTCAGGCAATTACAAAAGACATCGATTTTTCCGAAGCGGAGCAGGTGAACACCTACCGCAGCGAACTGGAAGCCCTCGCCAAAGAAAAAGGTGCGGGTTATCTTCACGAAATGCTCCGGAAGGTAGATCCTGTCAGTGCCCGGGAAATTCATGAAAACAACGTAAAACGTGTCATTCGCGCTCTGGAGTTCTACCATCAGAACAAAGAGCCGATTTCCCGTCATAATCAGGAACAGAAAAAGCATGAAACACCGTATAACCTTGCATATTTTGTTCTGTCCGCCCCAAGAGATCTTCTCTACGAACGCATCGAGGCACGAATTGACGAAATGCTTTCTCAGGGACTTATCGAAGAGGTCGAAGGTCTTCGGGCACAGGGATGCAAAAAAGGGATGGTTTCCATGCAGGGACTTGGCTACAAAGAAATTCTGTCCTATCTGGACGGGGAGACAAGTCTTGAGGAAGCCGTACGGATCCTGAAACGGGATACCCGCCATTTTGCCAAACGACAGCTGACCTGGTTTCGAAGAGAATCCGATGTTATCTGGGTTATGAAAGATGAATTTCAATTTGACGAAGATAAGATTCTGGAATTCATGCTTTCCGAATGCAAAAACCGCGGCATCATAAAATAATAAAGCGGACACACGCAACCCGCTTTGCTGCCTGTCTGCGTTCACACATGGAAAAATAAAAGATACAGGAGATCACATGTTAAAAGAATTATATAAGAACCTCGGAATTTCCGAGGAAGTTTACGAATTTGGAAACAGCATTGAACAGACGCTGAAAGAGCGTTTCGAACAATTTGACCGCGTGGCAGAATACAACCAGATGAAAGTACTCTGTGCCATGCAGAAAAACCGTGTAAGCGAAGAGTGCTTTGGCTCCTCCACAGGATACGGATACAACGACTTCGGCCGTGACACTCTGGAAAAAGTATATGCAGATACCTTCCACACAGAAGCCTGCCTTGTACGTCCACAGATTACCTGCGGAACTCACGCTCTGGCCATTGCTCTGTTCGGAAATCTTCGTCCGGGAGATGAGATCCTTGCTCCGGCCGGAAAACCTTACGATACACTGGAAGAAGTTATCGGAATTCGCGAGTCCAAAGGCTCCCTTGCCGAATATGGGGTAACTTATCGTCAGGTAGACCTTCTTCCTGACGGCACCTTCGACTATGACTCCATCAAAAAAGCAATGAACGAGAAAACCCGTCTTGTGGAAATCCAGCGAAGCAAGGGATATATGACCCGTCCTTCCTTCTCTGTGAAGCAGATTGGCGAGCTCATTGCTTTCGTAAAATCCATCAACCCGAATGTCATCTGCATGGTAGACAACTGCTACGGTGAATTCGTAGATACCATCGAGCCAAGTGATGTAGGTGCGGATATGATCGTCGGATCCCTGATCAAAAACCCGGGCGGCGGTCTTGCCCCGATCGGCGGATACATTGCCGGAACAAAGGAGTGCGTCGAGAACGCAGCTTATCGTATGACCTGTCCGGGACTTGGTATGGAAGTAGGAGCCTCCCTCGGCGTTAACCGTTCTCTTTATCAGGGATTCTTCCTTGCCCCAATGGTTACCAAAGGTGCTCTCAAAGGTGCTGTATTCGCAGCCAACATCTACGAACGCCTCGGTTTCCCGGTTGTCCCGAATTCCACAGAACCACGTCAGGATATCATTCAGGCGGTAACACTTGGTGATCCGGAAAAAATGATCGCATTCTGCAAAGGAATTCAGGCAGCTGCCCCGGTAGACAGCTATGTGGATCCGGAGCCATGGGATATGCCGGGATATGACAGTCAGGTAATCATGGCAGCAGGTGCCTTCATTTCCGGTTCTTCCATTGAACTGTCCGCCGATGGACCGATGAAAGATCCATATACCGTATATTTCCAGGGCGGACTTACCTGGGAACACGCAAAACTCGGCATTCTTCAGTCTCTCCAGAAACTGGTAGAAAAAGGCCTTGTGACATTACCGTAAAGAAACCGATGAATTGGAGGATCTCCTATGGCGAATCAACCTGTAGTATTTGTAATCGGAGGTGGAGCTTCCGGCCTCGCAGCCGCTATTTCCGCCGCCAGAGCCGGCGCTTCTGTCACCATTCTCGAACAGAATGACAAACCGGGCAAAAAAATCCTGGCAACAGGAAACGGCCGGTGTAATTTCACACACAATGATATGCATCCGGAATACTTTAATCCGGATGGACAGAGCCTCGTATCCTCCGTTCTCTCAATATTCGGGAAGCAGGAAACACTGGAATTCTTTCGTACGCTTGGACTTCCTTCCGTGGAACTTCACGAAGGATGGCATTATCCGAGAAGTCTTCAGGCGGCTTCCGTGTTGGAAGTGCTCCTGTCTGAAGCAAGAAATCTGAAGATCAAAATCCGTACCGGAACCCGGGTTCTCAAAGTGCAGCCTGCACAGGAATCCTTTGAGATCTATGTAGAAGGATGGAAGTATACCGCAGAGTCCGTAATTTTATGTAATGGTTCCAAAGCATCCAACCTCCCCGGATCCGATGGAAGCGGCTATGCTATCGCCAAATCTCTGGGCCATCGCCTGGTCACACCCCTTCCCGCCCTTACCGGACTGAAAGGAGAGGGCAGGTATTCCTGGAGCGGAGTCCGATCTCATGGAAAAATTGCTCTGTACCTGGACAATCAGTTCATTGCCGCAGAAGAAGGAGAGCTTCAGTTCACAGAATACGGACTATCCGGAATCCCTGTGTTCCAGATCAGCCGGTCAGCCATTCGTGGTCTGGAAAAAGGCCGGAAATGCCGTCTCACCATCGATCTGCTGCCGGATTATTCCGAAGAAGATCTTCTTGTTTTCCTTCTGGAAACCCAAAACAATGCTCCACAGAAAACCCGGGAAGAACTTCTCATAGGACTCCTTCCGGAAAAACTAAGAAAATACTTCGTAAAAGAACAGAAACTTTCCAAAGTATCTCTTCCTGAGATGGCAAAGCTTCTGAAATGTTACTCAATGACCATTCAGGGATATCTTCCCTTCGAACAGGCTCAGATCTGTTCCGGCGGTGTCTCTGTCACTGAAGTAGATCCCGGAACAATGGAATCCCGAAAAATCCCCGGCCTCTATTTCGCCGGAGAACTTCTGGACGTAGACGGTCCCTGCGGCGGCTACAATCTTCAGTGGGCCTGGTCCAGCGGTTTCCTAGCCGGAAAATCCGCTGCCACGAGAGGAGGCAATCCTTCATGATCCGAATTTCCCAGTTAAAACTTCCTTACCGACATACAAAGGAAGATCTGTATCACAAAATTCGCAGTATTCTCAAAACATCCACTCCATTTACCTACGAAATCCAGCGCCAGTCACTGGATGCCCGCAAAAAAGATGAAAAAAAATTCGTCTACACCGTGGATGTTTCTATAGAGAATGAAAAAAAAGTTCTGAAGAAAGTACATCTGAAAACTGTCGAACAAATCAAACCGGTTAAGTACCGCTTTCCGAAATCCGGAGATCAGAAGCTTTCCGCACCTCCGGTCATCGTAGGATCCGGTCCTGCAGGAATTTTCTGTGCCTGGTATCTTGCCCGGGCCGGCTATCGCCCACTCGTCCTTGAGAGAGGAGACGAAGCACCCATCCGCCAGGAAAAAGTAAACAACTTCTGGAAAACCGGCGTACTCGATACCGAATCCAATGTGCAGTTCGGTGAAGGAGGAGCAGGTACCTTCTCCGACGGCAAGCTGAACACCCTTGTCAAAGATCCCGTCGGCCGAAACAAAGAAGTACTGAAACGCTTTGTAAAAGCCGGTGCCCCGGAAGAAATTCTGTACCAGCAGAAACCACATCTGGGAACCGACCTGCTTGTGTCCATCGTCCAGAATCTTCGTCACGAAATCGAAGCCATGGGCGGCGAATTCCGCTTCCGATCCTGTGTCACGGACTTTCACTTCAGTGACGGAGCCCTGACACACCTTACGGTAAACGGAACCGAAACCATCGAAACCTCCGTCTGCATCCTTGCCATCGGCCATAGTGCCCGTGACACTTTCCGGACACTCTACGAGAGAGGTCTCTATATGGAGCCGAAATCCTTTGCCGTGGGAATCCGAATGGAACATCCTCAAACCATGATCAACGAAGCCATGTACGGAACACCGGAAGATGACATTCTGAAAGCAGCCCCGTACAAAATCACACACACCTGCGAAAACGGAAGAGGAGTGTACTCCTTCTGCATGTGTCCGGGCGGCTATGTGGTAAATGCCTCCTCCGAACCGGAATCCCTTGCCGTAAACGGAATGAGCTATCAGGCACGTGACTCCAAAAACGCCAACAGTGCTCTGATTGTCACCGTTCACAAAGAAGACTTCCCCGGAGAACATCCGCTCAGAGGAATCGAATTCCAGCGCACCCTGGAAAAAGCTGCATTCCGCGAGGGCAAAGGAGCCATCCCGGTACAGCTGTTCGGTGACTTCAAGGCTCATCGGCCAAGCGACCACTTCGGAGATGTCACCCCTTGCATGAAAGGAAACTACACCTTCGGAAACGTCCGGGATATTCTCCCTGACTTCATCGGAGATTCCCTGGAGGAAGGAATCCTCGCCTTTGGCAAAAAAATCCCGGGCTACGATCGGGAAGATGCCCTGATCTCCGGTGTTGAGAGCCGTACCTCCTCACCCGTCAGAATCGTAAGAGATCAGGATCTCACCGCAAACATCCGCGGAATCTATCCATGCGGAGAAGGCGCAGGCTACGCAGGAGGAATCACCTCTGCGGCCATGGACGGAATTCGCATCGCCGAGGCCGTAGCCGCCCGCTACGCGGCACTGCAGTAAGCGAACCAATCTCATGTCTTACAGTGCAGGCATTTCCTGTAAGAGACATTATGCTGGAATCAAAGCAGCATTATCACGCACTGCCTTATGAGGTATGCACCTGAGACAACTGCGTTTCCTGCTCGATGCATGCGGCTGAGTCACTCAGGCTTTTGTGCAAACTCGCCCTGCGGGCTCAAACACGCACATCGCCTTCGTTGCCAGCATGCATCTCCCGACGGAAGCCTCGCAATGTCTTCAGGGCGCATAGCCTCATAGACAGTGCTGTGTATTCCGAAGATAAAAAATGTTTGCACAGGCAGAATACGTCACAGTCACAAAGACCGGAGCGAATACAGATTCGAAGTGACAATAGCGAGGCTTTCGTCACGACGAACACACTGGCAGTGACGGCGAGCACATGTTTGAGCTCGAAGAGCGAGTTTGTGCAGAGCCGGAACGAATCAGCCGTGTGTGAGGAGTAGAAAACGCAGCGTGTCACAAGAACTGTATCGATCGGGCGTGTGCCGTTAGCCTTCTACATGAAAAAGATTTGCCAATGATCTACAGGCTTGGCCGCAACACGCGGACGCAAAAGATTTTTTCAGTGTACAACCAAAATAGAATGTGCTAAAATGCAACTGAATCATGCTGTCTCCCGGTACCTCATGAAATCAGGAAACAGAAATGAACGAACAAATGAAAAATCTCCCAAAAGACCAGCGCCCCTATGAGAAATGCCTGCGAGAGGGCGCCGAAGCCTTAAGCGACGGAGAACTTCTTGCCGTCGTACTCCGAACCGGAACAAAAGAAGTAAGCGCCGTATCTCTGGCAAACCGGCTCCTTCGCATGACCGAAGAAACCGCCTACCCGGGACTGCCGGGAATTCTGCACTTGTCCATCGCAGAACTCAAATCCTTAGACGGGATCGGAGACGTCAAGGCCATACAGCTGAAATGCGTGGGAGAACTGTGCCGCAGGATGGCAACCGCCGCCGCGCGCCCCGGGATATCCTTTACAAATCCCACAAGTATCGCCTCATACTATATGGAACGTCTCCGCCACGAAGAGCAGGAACACCTGTATTGTATGATGCTGGACAATCGAAATCATCTATTAGGGGAGTATCTCTTAAGCCTTGGAACCGCCAACGCCACACTGATCACTCCTCGTGAAATATTTATTGAAGCCTTAAAACAGCGGGCACTGGGTGTCATACTGGTACACAACCACCCAAGCGGAGAACCATCTCCGAGTGCCAGCGACCGCGAAGTAACCGATCGAGTATACCAAATGGGAGAGATGCTTGGCATTCACCTGCTGGATCACATCATCATCGGTGACCAAAGATACTATAGCTTCCGTGAACAGGGGTTGATTGACGAGGATGCTATTTGAAAGAACATACGGAATCGATCTTGGCAGCAGCGCTGTGAAGATGTACTCCACTATTGGAAATAAAACACTACAAACCAAAAACATACTTGCGGCAAAAGGCCGCACAATCATAGCCGTGGGTGATGACGCATACGAGATGCTGGAAAAACAGCCTCAGAACATCGATGTGAAATCACCGATGGCTTTTGGTGTAATTGCAGAACTTGAACTTCAGGAGATCCTGCTGTACAAACTGATGAAATCCCAGAACCGGAGAATGATGCGGGGATCCAACATCTATTTCTCGGTTCCCTACGATTTGACGGCACTGGAGAAGCGTGCCTTCTACAAAGCAGTGAACGGACACTGGCTGCATCAGAACCGGGTATTCATGGTGGAAGAGCCCATTGCCGATGCTCTGGCTCTTGGCCTTCCTCTGGACAGCAACTTCGGAAGTATGATCGTAAATATCGGTCATTCCTGCACCTCATTCTCCATCATTACCGATGGAAAAGTCATCATTTACCGTCGCCTTCCCCTTGGAGGTCAGCACATGGATGAAGCCATCTGTGCAGAGGTAAAGAAACGCTATCAGTTATCCATCGGTCTCAAAACCGCCAAACGTCTGAAGATGGTTATGGGACGGCTGGGTGACCAGACCAAAGATGCACGAAAGGTCGTAGGAATCGACACTATTACCGGATTGCCTCGAGAAGAAGCCGTCTCCTCCTATGTGGTAAATGCCGGCATTATGAACTGCGTCAACGAGATTGCTGCCGAAATGAAAACATTTCTGGAACGAACTCCGCCGCAGATTTCCTATCACATTGCAAAGGAAGGAATTCATCTCACAGGAGGGAGCACACGGCTTTCCTACCTTGACACCTACCTTGCAAGCTATACCGGATTTTCCTTTAATCTGAGTGACCATTATGAAAACACTGCCGTAGTCGGTCTCGAGAAGATTATCAACGAAAAAGAAATGAGAAAATGGGCCCAGCCTGTCAAAGAACGCAAACTATAAGTCTGAGGAATCAACATGAAAAGAAAACTTCATTTTCGAATAAATATCAAAAGTAAACATTTGCTTGTCATAATGACCATGTTCTGCCTGACCTGCATCGTTGCAACCTTTGCCTCCGGGATCGGTTCTGCACCCTTACAGGATACTGCAGGAATCCTTGTCGTTCCCTTCCAGAAGAGCATCGGCTCCATTGGAAGCTACATGGAAGATCTTCTGGGAAATTTCAAATCCAAAGAAGCACTGCTTGCTGAAAATGCAGATCTCAAAAACCAGATCGACAACCTGACCTCCGAGAACAACACTCTCGTTCAGGATGCCGCAGAACTTCAGCGTCTTCAGGAATTGTATGCACTGGATCAGGAGTATACCGATTACCCGAAGATTGCCGCAAAAATCATATCCAAGGATCCGGGAAACTGGTACGACACGTTCATGATCAACAAAGGTTCCAATGACGGTGTCCGCGTGGACAACAACGTAATTGCGGGAAAAGGTCTTGTGGGAATCGTCACTCAGGTCGGCCCAAGCTGGGCAACGGTCCGCTCCATCATTGATGACAGCAGCAATGTAAGTGCCATGACCGTCAGCACCTCCGACAACTGTGTAGTATCCGGAAGCCTCGAACTCATCGACGAAGGCAAACTTCGTTTTGAACAGCTCTACGATGCGGCAAATAAAGTAACGGTAGGAGAGCGTATTGTCACTTCCAACATCAGCGAAAAATTTGTGGAAGGTCTGTTCATCGGCTATGTCAGCGAAGTAGAACAGGATACCAACAACCTGACCAAGAGAGGCACCGTTGTAACTCCGATTGATTTTCAGCATCTGAAAGATGTGTTTGTCATTACTACCAACAAACAAGATATGATGGAGAGCAGCAATGAAGAGTAAAATCATATTGTTTCTGACCATTCTGTGCAGTTTTCTTCTTCAGTCCACCGTGGTTCATTCCATATCTCTTGGATCCATCAGCCCGAACCTGATACTGATTCTTGTCGTATCCTTTGGTCTGATGCGAGGGCGGAAGAGTGGTCTGTGGGTCGGATTTTTTTCCGGAATCCTCATTGATATCTTCTACGGATATCCTTTTGGATTTTATGCCCTGATTTACATGTATATAGGATTTTTCAGCGGTTACGCCCACAGGATCTGCTATGACGATGATCTGAAAGTCCCGGTTCTTCTTGTTACCGTTTCCGACTTCGTCTACAACATCGCAGTCTACGGGCTTCAGTTTCTGCTCAGAGGAAGAACCGGTCTTTTCACCTATCTGTATCGGATCATTCTTCCGGAGGTTTTTTATACTGCCATTCTGACCTTGATTGTTTATCGGGTTTTTCACTACATCAACTACCATTTCTTGTCTGCAATACGTAAGGAAAGTGAGTCTATTTGGGTACTAAAATAAAACAGTTTATCAAAAAATTAAGAATCCCCCGTACGACCATACTACTGGGGTTCTTTGTATTCATGAGTTTTATACTGATTCGTCAGCTCTTTGATCTTCAGATCATTCAGGGAGATGACTAC
>JAUNAE010000589.1 GCA_030527765.1 Eubacteriales bacterium | reverse complement strand
TAATCAAAAATCAATAAATTATGGATTGCAAAACAATTACATTAAGAACAAGAGTTCTAAAACATGGAATGTTGGGGTTTTATCTGGACTTCTACCCCCGGTTACCGCGATAAAGAGACTATGAAGGTCTATCGCCACAAGAGTTTGGACATACAGATATATGCCAACCCTAAGAACCAGAGAGAAAGAGATTTCAACGCCAAGATGACAGAAAAGGCTGAAGCCATGAGATGTATTATATATGCATCGGTGGTCAATGAGAAGTACGATTTCTTTGATAAAGACAGATTCAAGGGCGATTTCCTGGAGTATTACCGCAAGCAGCTGCGTAAGCACGACCCGAAATGGGGATTCGTATATATCCATTTCAACAACTATGTGAAAGGCAAATGCACTTTCGAGGATATTACCCTTGAACTATGCAACGGATTCCGGGAGTATCTGCTTTCTGCAAAACAACTTAAACGCAATGGCAGGATATCAAAGAACTCGGCATCCGGCTATTGGTCAACATTCAGAGGATTCCTTAAAATTTTGTACAGAAACAAGATGATTAAAGAAAATGTAAATGACTTTCTCGACAAGATAGAGAGCGAAGATGTACTTAAAGACTCACTTTCGGTGGATGAGCTAACTGTTTTAGCAGAAACTCATTGCGACATTCCAATTCTAAAAACCGCTTCCCTATTCTCCTGCCTTACAGGTTTGAGACGTAGCGACATTCTGGCTCTCAGGTGGGAGCATATCGTTGACTTCTCGGCTGGTGGCAAATGTGTCCACATTATCACTCAGAAGACAAAGACTGAGGACATCATTCCTATCGGTCCGGAAGCTCTGGAACTGATTGGTTATGAACCTTACAAAAGAGGATTGGTATTCGATGGACTTAAGATTAGCTGGACGCAGTTCCCTATGAAGAAGTGGATTCAGTCGGCAGGAATCACAAAGAACATAACTTTTCACTCCTATCGCAGAACATTCGCAACCCTCCAGGCCGCTGACGGTACCGACCCGAATACTATCAGAAGTATGATGGCACACCGTTCACTTACCACCACACAGCGATATGTTCATACCGTGGATGCAAACAAATTTATAGCCAGCAGGAAGATCAGTTTGAAGCGGGCTGAATAGGCTCTAAAATCCCCTATTTTACCCTCAGAGTATGATTTTTTCAGAGAAATCATATTCTGGGGGATTTTTTTATTGTATTTTGAACGATTATCTGCAACTTATTGCTATTAATCGGAATAGAGCATTTAATTTTGAGCTACAGAAATCTCAAAATATAATCAGAATATGAATAATACCATCTCTATCCAGACTCAAAGAGCAAGTTTCATACTGGCAGTTTTTGTAGTACTCTTTACCCTTGTGAGCAGCTATCTTTCTATCCGTCATCATATAAATGTGACGAAGTACAGCACACCTGTTATATTAGTTATTGTAGTATCAATTCTTACTTGCGGAGTTCTAAAGCGATTCTTCAATAAATTCCTGACGGAGAATCCAATCAATTTCTCTTTTTGCTGTAAAAATATCAAACAAGCTAAAAAGCCACTTATACAAGAACAAAGCAAAGAGCAGCCAATCAACATTACCATCAATCTGGAGAACAGCACTCCCCTTGCAACAACGACTAAAATCAAAGCCAATCCTTTGGACAAGTACGAATCGCAAATAGAAAAGTTCGAGAAGCAGAATACCAAACGCCGCATTGAGATAATGAACGCTATCAGAGAGTATGCAGCTCTTATAATGCCGAAACATCTACGCAAAGAGGATATTGCCATATTACTGGAAAACATCAACAATCTGGCTTGTGGCAAGATGGATAAGTTCAAGCCTATCCGTTCAAAAGATGATAAGCCATTGAAATCTCCGGATCTAAGGCATTTTGCCTGGAATATCGGAGAACGTCTGGGTATTTCCCTGCATAATCGTGC
>JAUNAE010000588.1:595-1948 GCA_030527765.1 Eubacteriales bacterium | reverse complement strand
TCAACATCTTAAGTCAGTATTTTTGAGTTTACACAGACTTTGAAACAGTCTCGAGCCCGTCTTTTTGTGCAGTCTACCATTCCTTCACTGCCTTTAGTATTTCTTTGGAAACGTCAGCTCTTGACTGCTTACATTCATTTGGATATTTTTTTGCCTCCTTGAATACCATTTTTGTCATAAAATTGATGAATGGAACTGTTTCCGGATAAAGCATATGCGTAGCATGTTCATAAGATCGATCTGATACTTCGGCACTTCCTCCCAGATCATGAATTCGTTTCTTCATTCTTTCAGCAGCCGAGGCACTATCCCAACAAGTATCATGTTTTGCGCTAAGGAAAAGTATCTTTCCTTTAATCTTTTCTACCGGAATCATTGCTTCTTCATTTTTTCTTTTTTGTATAGACTTCTCCCATAGACTGCGCCCATAAGTTTCGCCGTGTTCCTTCTTCGCTGCTTTCATTTCATTTTGATAGCCATTTTTATCAAGATAGAATGGCTGAAATGGAAGTTCCTTGCCTTTTAATGTCAAAGTAGAGTGACCGGATGGATATTGCGAACCTCTGCCTAATACACCCTCAAACAGCATATCAAATCCGGAGATTGCGATCGTAAGCGTTATATCAGAGCAAAGTGCCGCTCCGTATAATGACATAACAGCTCCCATCGAAAGACCGACAACACCTATTTTTTCATAGCCATTTTTCTTTAAACAATTCACCGCATTAAAAAGATAATCTAACGGAACCAAATTCTCATCCGGAACTGTCTGCTTAGTTCCCCAGGAAGCCAGCGATAAAACGGATATGTCATTTCCTGCTAACCACTGTTCTGTCTTTTTCATCATCACAGAATGTGGTGCAAACATCAAATTAAGGATCATGCATTTCTTTTCTGCATTACCGCCTGCCTCTATTAAAACACCTTCAAATCCATGTTCCTTTACGTTATATTTTTTCATGTTTGTCTGCTTTCCTTTCCTCTGACTACTTTATGATCGTGCATACTCCTGCCAATAAAACAGCAATGATAGGATATATAATCAGTCTTCCGATTTGTTGTTTGCGATTAAACCCAAATTCCTTATACCCCTTACAATGTGCGGTTTCCGGAAAATAGTGCTTAAAGAAATTCGATTTACTCAGCAGAAAATAATCGATACCAATAATGTCAAACACCTTTTCCAGATACAGCATGATCAGGAATCTAAGAAAGAACTGGACAAAACCATATCCCTGGCGAATTCCATCCCATCCTCCGTATAAAAATGCCCCTGCAAAAGCTACGATGCAGGCAATCATCAATATCCATCCCAATATGTGCTGCCCGGGAAATCGTTCCGGATGTTCCCCT
>JAUNAE010000588.1:0-585 GCA_030527765.1 Eubacteriales bacterium | reverse complement strand
TTGCATCTTGTACGTCTTTCGGCGCGGTACTTGCTAAATCCTTTGACTGTATTAATGCAGTAATTGCGTAAATCATTCCAAATAGAGAAATCATTGGAACTGCGGCAAGTGAGATCGTGATCAACATTTATCCTATCCCCTTATTAATCCTTGTTATCAAATTTTATTTCTCCATGACATATACATTCACTCCGCTTTTTAATGGGACTTTCTTTTTCAAATACATGCCGCAGCGAATATATTTATCCTGTTTTAATTCTGTATCTGTATCCAATACACAGCGAACACCCATTTGTTCAGCAGTTTCAAACGCACATGAAAGCAGTGGTTTCATTCGGCCTTGACCTTGATATTCAAGCGGGACGGCAATCATAAACACAACAACATAGTCCTCGTTTTTATAAATCTTCTCATACCCAGTCCATCCGCTGAGTGCATTCATATAGCTTCTTACATCTTGAAACGGAATTCTCTTCAATACCTTCCAGGCCATTTTGAAATGATATCTCAAAGGTATCTTTTTATTTTTTCCAAAATTGCAATAACAAGTTGCACACTTTTGCTCCACACCACACCTGTGGTGTA
>JAUNAE010000102.1 GCA_030527765.1 Eubacteriales bacterium | reverse complement strand
TTTTTATTATCGAGATCTTTTATATTCAATCTCTTTCCTGTAGGATCTCATCCTATTAGATATCTTTATAATAAGCCGGAGAAATCACATCCCACTCCTTGCAGGTGCAGCCGTTTCGGTAAGCATCGCAGCAATCACTATTGGTACAGTACATATGGGCATCATTGATATAAAACAATCCGCCGTACTGACTTGAGGTGCGAAGCTCCTTCGACTGTTTCTTGCTGTTGGAGAAATGGATTCCGTTGGAAATCAGCATGTTCTCCGGCATATAAGGACTGAAGTCAAAATAATGCTCCTGTGTGCCGTGATGAGGCACCTTAATACACCAGTAATGTTCAAACAGCGGGATCTGTCCGTCGTAATTGTCCGCAATCATCTGAAGGTATCTGCTCTCCACATCTCCTGTGAACAGCATGTTCAGCTCACCATCCTGTTTATTCTGGAACACAATGCTGATTTTGTTTCGCAAACTGCTGAGGGGCAGTTTTTTCTCATAGGCTTCCTGAAGAAGATCACGGAATTCCTGTTTGTTTCTCAGGACACGGAATTCTTTTTCCAGGACACTGACTGCCGGAAAATCTTTCTTCTCCTGCTTGCCGGAGGCCATATCGGCAATGACCTGACGAAGCGTCTCTGCAAACTGATTCAGTTCCTTCAGCACCGGTTCGTGGTTCTCTTCCAGAATCCTGTAAATCTCTTCTGCTTCTCCCTGAACCAGACCGGTATCCGGCCAGAGTGTCTGATATTTTTCTTCAAAAGCCACTCCTCTTCGGAGAAGTTTCACCGGAATCGGCATTTTAATCAACGCCTCCACCAGTGCAAACAGACTGATCTGCCTGCTCGGAAGTGCAGAGTCTTTCATAGTATCTGCAAGCATCATCAGAGAAAGCATATGATTCTGTCCCTCTCCCGAGAATACGTCAGGGAGATACAGGGATGCAAACTCGCAGGCACTCTTATGATTTCGCATCATATATAACAATCCGGAAAGATGATCCAGATGGAAGTGGGTCAGCAGAAGACTCTTCCGATCGATGGTCGTCAAATCCGAGATAATTCTATCGAAAGTTTCCTTTCGCGGTCTGCCTTCTATTCGGCTATTGTTGGTTCCAAAATCTACAAGAAGACTTTTCTTGCGGTCTTTCAGGCAAAAACAATCTCCGTAGCCAACATTGTACATTCTAATTCTCATAGTTTCCTCCCGGCTGAAATGGCTACGGTTATTTTAATATACATGTCCAAGAAAAACAAGGTGTTACAGTTCACAGAGTGAACTGTAACTCGCTTCGCGATGCACACATATTGCACTAAAGCGCAATATGTGTGCTGCAATTCTCGGGCTGTTACTTGCCAAAATGCCCAGAAACGTTTACTATAAACGGTGTTAAGAAGGTAACTTCATGACTACTGTTTAACCGAACCAAGTAGTGGAAACGGATTGTGAGAATCCGATTGACTTGAAATTTACATAGGAGAACTTATATATGACAAAAAAACAACTGGCTCAGGAAGTCATTCATCGTCTTGCCATCGCCTATCCGGATGCGGATTGTACGCTGGATTACGATGAGGCCTGGAAGCTGCTTGTCAGCGTCCGCCTTGCCGCTCAGTGCACCGATGCCCGGGTGAACGTTGTCGTTCAGGATCTTTTTGCCAAATATCCGGATGTGTATGCACTTGCAGCCGCCACACCGGAAGAAATTGAATATATCATCCATCCTTGCGGACTTGGCAAAAGCAAAGCAAGGGATATCAGTGCCTGCATGCGTGTCCTTCGCGATCAATATGACGGCAAAGTTCCGGAGACTTTCGACGAACTGCTTGCCCTTCCCGGTGTTGGAAGAAAAAGCGCCAATCTGATCATGGGGGATGTGTTCGGCAAACCAGCGATCGTCACAGACACCCATTGCATCCGTCTCTCCAACCGCATCGGTCTTGTGGATGGTATCAAGGATCCTAAGAAGGTGGAAATGGAATTGTGGAAGATTGTTCCTCCGGAAGAGGGAAATGATCTTTGCCATCGTCTCGTCACTCACGGCCGCGAAATATGCACAGCCCGCACAAAGCCATACTGTGACAAATGCTGTCTGCTGGACCTCTGTGCTCAGCGAATCTGATCGCAAGAATCCGATTGGCAATAGATCACTATTCACACCCAATATTTTGCAAGGTACTGAATCGTTACGAAAGGAGTTTAAAATATGAAATTTATTTATCCTGCTGTATTCCGCTCAAGAGAAGACGGCAAATATGAAGGAATGTTCCCGGATCTTATCGACTGCACCGCTCTTGGAGATACATTGGAAGATGCGGTAGACGCAGCGAACGAAGCCGCATACAACTGGATCATGTCGGAACTTGAAGAAGATGACTGCCAGATGCCTCCGGTATCTGATATTTCCGATCTTTCTCTTGCAGAAGGAGAAACTGCCAGAAACATCTGTGTAACCGTACGTTTCTACGAAGGATGGGATGAGTAAAGTCATTCAGATATCCTCACAGACAACCACCGATTGCTCTTACGCGATTTTCAAACCATCGTAATGGGACTTTTACAGAACAAAAAAAGCCTTCAGAGAGTATTCTCAATATATGAGATCCTACCTCTCCGAAGGCTTTTTTATTTTCATGAAAACTGTAATTTTTTCCGATCAAGCGAAAATTCGCAATTCACTTCGGGACTTGCTTTATTCCGTCAATCTTTCTCCACTTTGCCGGGCAGATGCACTTGAACCTGAGGATACGGAATCTCGATTCCCGCTTTTTCAAAGTTCTCTTTGATCTTCTGATTCAGTCGCCATTTCACCAATGCCGCAACATCATTTCCGGTTCTCACTCTGAGAGCCATGACAATTCCACTCTCTCCGAGTTCATCCACAAAAATCAACGGCTCATACTCCCGGTTCACATCCGGATCAAGAAGTGCGGTCTCCATAAGCACCTGACGGGCTTTGTCGAGATCTGTCGGATAGGCAACTCCTACCTTCACCTCCACCTGCCGCATATGATGCACGGTCTCGTTTACGAGGGTATTTCCCGTAAGAATACTGTTTGGCACATGGGTTCTCTGAAAGCCCTTAGACTCCAAAGTGGTATAAAACAGTTCAATCTTAATGACCTGTCCCTCGAATCCCTGGCTTTTACATACAATGTAATCCCCTACCTGAAAAGGTTTGAACGCCAGGATAATGAGGCCGCCGGCCACGTTGGAAAGGCCGCCCTGAAGGGCAAGACCGATGGTGACACCGGCGGTTCCGACCACGGCCGCAATGGAAGTTTCTTTGACTCCAAGTCTCTGAGCGAGGATCAGCACAAGACCCACGTACAGAGTTCCCTGAACGACCGAGCAGCCAAAGGTCACGACACCTTCCGCCACTTTGAGTTTCCGCAGATATTTTCGGAACTTTCTGCCGACCCAGTGAATGATTTTGCTCCCAATCCAGAATGCGATGACTACGAGCAAAATCTTAATGATATATTCTGTCAGCTTCGGAAGGCCTTCCTGGACATCCTGCACCAGTTCTTTCACTTCCACTGCTGCATCTGTTACGGTTTCCATCCTTTACTTATCTCCTGCCCTTGCGAAACGGTTTCTTCTGATTTCCGGAGGCCTTCTTCTGGCTGCCGGAAGGTTTCTTCGCCTCAGTCTTTTCCCCGATTCCCTTCATGGAAAGACTGATTCGTTTCTTCTGCAGATCCACTCCAATGACACGAACATCTACGATATCACCGACGCTGACTGCTTCCAGAGGATGACGGATAAATCTCTCGGTCATCTCTGATACGTGAACCAGACCGTCCTGATGAACGCCGATATCCACAAATGCACCGAAGTCGATGACGTTACGAACCGTTCCCTTCAGAACCATTCCTTCCTTCAGATCCTTCATTTCCATAACATCTGTACGGAGAATCGGGCGAGGCATTTCATCTCGGGGATCTCGCGCCGGTTTTTCCAGTTCTGCCACAACATCTCTCAGGGTAATCTCACCAATTCCAAGATCCTGAGACATTTTTTCATAATCCTTTACCTGACGGGAAAGTCTTCCGAGATTTCCTGCAACAATGTCCTCCGGAGTGTATCCAAGCTTCTCAAGAAGAGCGGTTGCCGCATCGTAGGTTTCCGGATGTACACTGGTGGAGTCCAGAGGATTTTTTCCGCCGCTGATGCGCATGAAACCGGCACACTGCTCGAATGCCTTCGGTCCCAGCTTGGCAACTTTCAGAAGTTCCTTACGACTCTCAAAACGTCCGTTTTCTTCTCGATAAATGACAATATTCTTTGCGATGGTCTTCGTAATACCGGAAATATATTCCAGAAGGGAGGCAGATGCGGTGTTCAGATCCACACCAACCTTATTTACGGCATCCTCAACCACACCGGAAAGAGCCTCTCCGAGTTTTTTCTGGTTCATATCGTGCTGATACTGACCAACACCGATGGATTTCGGATCAATTTTTACAAGCTCTGCCAGAGGATCCTGAAGACGACGGGCGATGGATGCAGCACTTCTCTGTCCTACATCAAAGTTCGGGAACTCTTCTGTCGCAAGCTTACTTGCGGAATAAACAGAAGCTCCGGCCTCGTTTGTGATGACGTACTGTACCTGCTCCGGAATCTCCTTCAGCATTTCCACGATCACCTGCTCAGACTCTCGGGAAGCAGTTCCGTTTCCAACGGAAATCAGAGTGATTCCGTATTTTCGAATCATGCTGATGACTTTGTCCTTCGCTTCACGGATTCGTTTCTCATTGGTCGGAGCGGTCGGATAAACGACGGTGGTATCCAGAACTTTTCCTGTCGCATCGACAACTGCAAGCTTACATCCTGTACGGAACGCCGGGTCCCATCCGAGAACAACCTGTCCGGCAATTGGCGGCTGCATGAGAAGCTGCTCCAGATTCTTTCCAAAGACGCTGATCGCACCATCTTCTGCTCCTTCTGTCAGGCTGCTTCGAATCTCTCTCTCGATGGCCGGTGCAATCAGACGGCGATAACTGTCCTCCACGGCTTCCTTAAGAACTAAGGCTGTAGATGCATTCTCATTTTTGATAATCTGTTTTTCCAGATAGCGGAGAATCTCCTCTTCCGGTGCAGCGATCTTAACTGTGAGGATTTTTTCCTTCTCTCCACGATTCAGGGCGAGAATTCGATGACCTGCCAGTTTTTTCACCGGCTCTTCAAACTGATAGTACATTTCGTAGACAGACTGTGTCTCCGGATTCTTAGCCTCTGAAGTGATCATACCCTGTTCAAATGTCTTCTCACGAATTTTGATTCGGTAATCTGCCTCATCAGAAAAATGCTCTGCCAGAATATCTTTTGCTCCCGCAAGCGCCTCTTCTACAGATGCAACTCCCTTTTCTTCGGATACGAAGGCTGCTGCCTCCTCTTCCATCGTCTTATTGGTCATCTGAAGAAGAATCAGATTTGCCAGTGGTTCCAGACCTTTCTCCTTGGCAATGGTTGCTCTCGTTCTTCTCTTCGGACGATACGGGCGGTAAAGATCCTCCACGACAACCAGTGTCTGGGCTTCCTCGATCTGTTTTTTCAGTTCCGGTGTCATCTTGCCAAGTTCTTCAATGGTGTTGATAACAGAAGCTTTCTTGTCTTCCAGATTGCGAAGATAAGTCAGACGCTCTGACAAAATTCGCAGCTGTTCATCATTCAGGGAGCCGGTTACCTCTTTACGATAACGCGCAATAAAAGGAATGGTGTTGCCCTCGTCAATGAGTTTAACAGCAGCCTCCACCTGCTCCTTTCGTACTCCAAGTTCTGATGTAATACTCTTTATAATATCCATTCTGATACTCCTTTGTGTTTCTCTTCTAATCAGATTTCTGCCGGTGTCTCATCTTCCTCTGCTTCTGCGAGAAGATTCGCATTGTAAAGACTCAAATAAAACTCAATGCTTGACATTTCCATGTATGGAATGACCCAGAGAAATGCCAGGTAAAATGTCAACACACCCACAAGAACCCACGGGATGAAACTTAATTGGAGCAAAATAAATTCTCCATAATGTCCCTTCATCCAGGACACGCTCTGGGAGAGCGCCTGAATGCCGCTTAAGACTTCATCATCTGCCAATCGATAATACACCAAAGTTAATGGAATTGTAAACACCAGATTCAAACAGAGGCCGAGAAGATACAGAAGAAAGAAGGTTCCGTAAATCTGCATCATCTCCTGGGAATCGACCACCTGGTTCATATGTGCATAGCTGTAAATACTTGCCGGAAGTGCTGTAAGCCAGGCAAGAAATGCCAGTACAAAAGATGCAACAATGATACGGTCCGGCTGGTGATTTACATAATAGAACAGATCTCTCACAGAAGCTTCTTTTCCTCTTGCCACATTCAGGAAAAGAAGATACATTCCTGCGGAAAAAAGTCCCAGCACCAGTGTCAGCGCAAAGGAAAATACTTCTGCAAGTACCCTCTGCAAAACATCCGATCCCGGGAACAGATAACCGGCAGCGGTGCCGGCCAGAAACTGCAAAAGGGAAATCAGAACAGAGGAAGCAATGAGAAGCCCTGTATGGCCTCTCATTGCTTCTCTTGCTTCCCGTTTCCAAATTGAAATTCGGTATCTCATAAATTATCCTGCTTTCAGTCTGCCAGATTGAATGCATCATGAACTGCATTCATGGCACGTACACCATCTTTTTCATTGATAAGTACTGTCACACGGATTTCAGAAGATGCGATCATATTAATGTTGACATTCTCATTGTAGAGACTCTCGAACATTTTTGCCGCTGCTCCCGGGTTGCTCATAAGACCGGCTCCCACGATGGACAGCTTACAGATGCTCTCCTCTGCACGAAGTTCCTTGAATCCAAGGCGTGCCTGCTCAGCATTCAGAACATTCACGGCATCATCCAGATCGGTATTGTTCACTGTGAAGGAAATATCCTTGGTACCTTCACGTCCGATAGACTGAAGAATCATATCTACATTAATTTTTTTGCGTGCCAGTGTGTCAAATACCTTAAAAGCACTTCCCGGCACATCCTTTAATCCAATCAACGCAATACGGACGGCATCGTTGTCCAGTGCCACTCCGCTGATCAGCATTCTTTCCACTGTTGTTCTCTCCTTTACGATCGTTCCTTCATTTTCGTTCAGACTGGAACGGACTACCAGCGGTACTCCGTACTTCTTCGCCATTTCCACTGAACGGTTGTGCAGTACTCCTGCTCCGAGAGTTGCCATCTCGAGCATCTCATCATAGGTGATTTCCTTCAGCTTGTGGGCCTTCGGCACCTTACGCGGGTCTGCTGTATAAACGCCGTCAACATCTGTATAGATTTCACAGGCATCCGCATGAAGGGCTGCTGCCAGAGCAACTGCCGTCGTATCAGAACCTCCACGGCCAAGAGTTGTGTAATCGTCATATTTGTTTACACCCTGGAATCCGGTTACAATGACGATTTTGCGGCTGTCCAGTTCTCTTCGGATTCGTTCTGTATCAATTCGTTTCAGACGTGCATTTCCATGAGTGCTGGTCGTATGCATGCTGACCTGAAAAGCATTCAGAGAAATCGCCGGGATTCCCAGCTTATCCATAGCCATAGCCATAAGAGATACCGACATCTGCTCTCCAATCGTGAACAACATATCCATCTCCCTTTTGGGAGGTTTGTCGTTGATGTCGTTTGCCTGCTGAATCAGCTCATCGGTGTATTTTCCCATAGCTGAAAGCACAACTACCACATCATTTCCATTTTTGTAATCTTCGATGCATCTCTGGGCAACGCGGAAAATCCGCTCCTTGTTTGCAACTGAGGTACCACCGAACTTCTTAACAATTAACATAGTTTCTCCATTCTCAGCAGGATAACAAATAGCTCATCATATCCCAGCCATGAGCGACGGTATTGCCGCTCTCCTGCGCTTCTTTTTCATTATAATTCCAGGTATGTTCCTGTAAATTCCGGCTGTCGTACAGAAGGTACGGAACCGCCTCCGATACATGTGTACGAACTGCGAGAGGCGTCGGATGATCCGGAAGAATGAGCATACGATATTCCTCTCCGGCAGCATCCAGCCCTTCTTTGACAAGGCGGATCAAACGCTGATCCAGGTACTCAATGGCCTGAATTTTTTTCTCCAGGCTTCCCTGATGGCCCATCTCATCCGGTGCTTCCACATGAACATAGGCAAAATCATATCCGTCTTTTGTAAGCGCTTTCACGCATGCTTCGGCTTTTCCCTCATAATTGGTGTGAAGTCCGCCATTGGCTCCTTCGACAAGGACGCGGTCCATCTCTGCTCCCACAGCAATTCCTTTGAGAAGATCCACTGCAGAAATCATCACACCTTTTTTGTGATACTGTCCTTCAAAAGAAGTCAGCATCGGTTTGGTACCTGCTCCCCAGAACCAGAAACTGTTGGCCGGATTTAACCCCTGCTCTTTTCGTTTCAGATTCAGCGGATGGTTCTTGAGAATCTCATAGCTTCTCTCCTGCATTTGGCGAAGAACTTCATCCTGTGGAAGATACTGTCCGATGGTCTGTGTCAGCACATCGTGAGGCGGTGTCAGTTCAAGTACTTTTCCCTGATCCCATACCATACAATGACGATAACTGGTGCCAACATAGAACTGATACTTCTCGTTCGCCAGTTCTTCTGCCACAGCCTTCAGGAGGATGGCAGCATCCTCTGTGCTGATCTCATCAGAGCTGTGATCCACAATTTTCTGCTCTGCATACGGAACCGGATCCTCTGTCAGTGTAACAATATTGCATCGAAATACCACGTCAGTGTCCTTCATATCCACACCAATGCTGAGTGCTTCAAGCGGGGAACGTCCGGTATAGTATTTCTTCGGATTATATCCAAGCACAGAGAGATTAGCAGTGTCACTTCCCGGTGCCATTCCTTCCGGAATCGTTGCAACCGTACCGATTTCGGATACCTTCGAGAGGGCATCCATCTCCGGAGTTTTTGCATAGGATAAAGGAGTTTCTCCATTCAGAGATTCTACCGGCCAGTCAGCCATGCCATCTCCGAGAATTACAACATATTTCATGATCGTTACTCCTGTCTTATCAATCTTTTACACGGATGACGCTAATATAACGCTCTTTCAGTTCCTTCGCCTTGGCAAAGAAATCACCCTGGGTCATCTCACTGGTCACGTAACCGGTCTCTTCCGGAAGGTTCGGAACCTTCACCATCTGTACCTCACCGAAAATCTGAGCTGCCTCTTCCGGAGTCACACCTTTTGTTCGCATGAAAAATCTTCCGGAAATATTGTCCGGATCCTGAAGGCACATCTCTTTGCTGGACCAGTCTGTACGAATAGTTTTGTGAAGATGTTTTGCACCATCCACAACGTCCGCAACGACCGCACTTGCCGTCGGAAGTTTTCCGGCACCGCTTCCATAGAACATAGCATCTCCCAGCATGTTTCCGTGAATGAAAACAGCATTGAATACATCATTGACTCCGTAAAGTGGATTCTCAGAATCTACAAGGAACGGAGCAACCAGTGCATAACAGCCATCCTCTGTGCGGCGGCTGGTCGCAAGCAGTTTAATACGCTTGCCCATCACACGGGCATATTCCATATCTACCGGAGTAATCTTTGTGATACCCTCTGTGTAAACCTTCTCGTAATTTACGAAACCTCCATACACAAGAGAGGACAGAATCGCAATCTTACGGCAGGCATCTCCGCCTTCCACATCTGCAGTCGGATCGGCCTCTGCGTACCCCTTCGCCTGAGCCTCCTTGAGAACCTCGTTGAAGTCGGATCCTTCCTGATCCATCTTGTAGAGCATATAGTTGGTTGTTCCGTTCAGAATTCCTGTGATTTCATCCAGCTCGTCTGCAGTCAGAGACGCATTCAGAGCACGGACAATCGGAATTCCGCCGCCGCAGCTTGCCTCAAAAAGGAAGTTAATATTCTTCTCTTTTGCAATGTCCATGAGCTCCGGACCGTATTTTGCAACGAGTGCTTTGTTGGATGTGCAGACAGACTTGCCGGCCTCAAGAGAAGCTTTTACAAACTTATACGCTGCACCGGTTCCGCCCATAACCTCAACGACGATCTCAACTTCCGGATCATCCAGAATCTGGTTGAAATCATGCACCAGAATGTCTTCTACCGGATCTCCCGGAAATTCTCTCAGATCCAGTACGTACTTGATGTTTAATTCATCTCCGGCACGACGATCAATACTTTCCTTGTTAGTCTTCATTACCTCAACAACACCACTCCCGACAGTTCCATATCCTAATACTGCAATATTTATCATGTCTTTTACTCCCTGTCTAATACTTGTCAAACGGACATTCGCAATGTAACAACTGTTCACACAGTTACTCAGCAAAAATCCATTCCCATCTATAAAGTATAATATACAGAGAATATCTTATCATAGGAACACTCATAGAGTAAAGTTTTAATTCGTAAAATTGCAGAATGTGGTATACTTGGGTGGTATACT
>JAUNAE010000587.1 GCA_030527765.1 Eubacteriales bacterium | reverse complement strand
ATCATCCCGATACCAGACAGTCATTGTATCCGTAGAGATCCTGGTTTTCATATGGTGTCCAACGTACATATCCCGGATCTGCTCTGTCGTCATTTTTGCTCTCTTAAAAAATATCAGGTAATTGTCTATTTCTTTAGGATCTTTTGCCCCTTCCGAAACATAAGCCTGAAGCATACAGTCAGGACATGGCTGCAGCCCAGGTACGTATTCTCCGCTCCACTGCAACTCTTCATCCGGTATGTTTTTTGCGCAGGCACAGTGCTTATCGTGGATTACATTGTCCTGTTTGGAATAGAGATATTTGATTCTCTGATCACTGACGATACGATGACGTTCCGCAGATTCTTCCGTTGTCGAGATTTCGGTGCAAGGGGCAGAAATTACAGCTTGATCTTCTTCCGCTCCGACTGCCATCTCCTGTCTTTCAGTCTGCAGTGCCATTAACAGATCACTAAAATCTGATCGTTCATATCCCCGTGTATATGCAATGCTTTTTCTGCTCATATTCCCCCTGCATCTTGTTTTATGTTTCACACTGCGCATAGCAGTCGCATGGTTACCTACCTTAATGCCTATTGTCAAAGGGAAATATATTCCACCCCGTCTTCTTCTACTGTCTCTTCTATCATCTGCAAAAGCTGCTGGTACTGTTCGGCATATCTTTCCTCGATGTTAACATCATCGGAAATCCTGGCTTCCTTATCGATTTTATCCCGCTTGGCGATAGCTGCATCGAAAGCCTCATTGTCATCCCAGTTCATGTTATTAAATTCCTTATACACATCATAGATACTCTGCGTATGTGCTTCGAACAGTACCGCATCTGCCTCTGCTACATACTGTGCGTGAAGGAAAATCTCTTTCCCCTCATCCTCTACTACGATTTCTGCATCTACTGCATACGTAGATACCGGCCCGCATGCCATACCTTCTCTTTCGTTACTCTGTACGCTTCTTCTGATTTCTCTCACTTTAAAATCCTCCTTACCAGTCAATTCTGTACTCCAGTATTCATCTGAGCCGTTCGGTAGTTTCAACGACTTCACTGCATAGTTATTATCTGTCTTCACCGAACATCCCTTTTGTGCAAACAGCAGATCGTCCCCTGCGGAGTCACCAGCACGACCTTCGCCCTGGCGGTATTGCCGATCCTGTCATAGGTCCCTGTGAGTGTAAAATACATCTTACTCATCTCGTCCCGCCTTATCCATCCAGTTCATCCATGGCATCATTTACACCACTGGTAAAATCATCAACTCTTTACTTTTTAGAAATGACATACCATTTCAGAACAATGAGTGCATTAATCACCAGATAGATCATTAAGCATTCTCCCTGTCCTGCTGAGGTATCAGCGGCAAACACGCCATATAACGCATATAGGGAAACCAGGTGAAAACAAAGGGATATAAAAGCAAGAACTCCCGTAGCATTATCTACATGATTACCTGTCTGCCTGGAAGATCCGGATCCACTGCTCTTGCGTTCATATCCATATGTTTCTGCTAAACAGTTGAAATCCCCCGTTCTCTCATCAATGTCGAAATCATCATTGCCCCATGTATCTGACATATAGCTGCCTCCCTTTCCTATGCTAAAAGTCCTGTTGTTTTCGAAGCTGCCTTGTTAGCGCTGCCCAATATTCCTACACCACCAGTGCATTTTCCTTGATGATCCTTCTGGCCACCATACGGTTAAGTTTAAAATTAACAGCGATCGTATGCTCACCGTTTGAATATATGTGATGTGATCCTCTGCACCGTTCATAGCGATATCCATTCGCGGAAAGGATCCGCTGCATTCCTCTAAAATCTACTGCTTCCATTCGTCCCATTTCATATCCTCCGCTTTGTACCGTACCGGGTACCTTGTCGCCTCAGCCACGCCTCCTGCCTCTCTGTTAATAGCAGTTTACCTCTAAGCGGTGTACGGAAATACGGACAACGAACTG
>JAUNAE010000586.1 GCA_030527765.1 Eubacteriales bacterium | reverse complement strand
TCCGCCGGGGTATCATTTCCGTTGTCATCGTCTGCAGGGGTATCATTTCCGTTATCGTCATCAGATGGTTCTGTTTTTTCCCAGGCTGCTCTAAAAACACCGGTAACATAGAATCCATTTACCTGAACGTCATAGACATCTCCCGGCTGGAAAGTTTTTCCTTCCGCAGCTCTTGTACGTAATAACACCCAACCTGTAAAGCGATAACCTTCTCTCTCCGGAGCCTCCGTGATAACCAGTGCTTCCAGCACGGAAGCTTCTTCCACGTACAGATCGGAATAACCGTCGCTCCAAACACCACCTGCCGTATCATAAGCGAGCTGATACTTATTGACTTCCCAGATTGCAAAGAGGGTTGTATCTTCACTCAAAGTCAGAAGTTCTCCAGTGCTGTATGCAGTTCCGCTTCCATTCGCTTCTGTATTCCATTCTGTAAATGTGTACCCTGCTCTTTGAAGAGCCGTTCCATCCGCGATGCGGACCATTCTTTCGGCTGCAACACTCACCTCCGGAATAGATCCCTCTCCTCCATTCGCATCATACACCAGTTTTTTGGTTTCCAGAGTTCCATACTTCCAGGAAGCTGTCAGTGTCACATTCTCAGCCGGCATGGTAGACTCGAAGTCAAACAGTTCCCCATCTGCATCCTTCCAACCTTCCAGATAAGAACGACCTGCCGGCTTGTTCTCCGGCTCATAAGTTCCAAAGTCTGCAAGAGATGCCCCATAGACTACGGTTTCACTTTTTACTGTTTCCTTGTTTGATTTGAAAATCAGTTCATAGGAATTTCGATCGAAATACACATTGTTTTCTTCGTAATACTGCACCTTTGTTTCTGCATACCAGGGACCGTATTTCAAGGTTGTAATTGTTCCTACCGGCTCAACACGGCTATAAGTAAATCCTTCATATGGTTCCAGAGAAACGGTGGTAAGTGCCGTTGCCTTCGCTGTCTTCTCAACGGTTTCAAGGAACTCATATCCATCCTTTGCCGGATTCTGCTGATAAATATGATATTTGATTGTTACTTCCGGAGCTTCTGTTGAATCCGATGCGCCGGCCCAGTTTCCGTGAAGTGTCACACTTTCTCCGGCCTGTGCAAGAGAAGGAAGTGCATTCATGAATGTCTCTCCACTCGTGTACAGAGTTCCGTTTCCATCTGTCCAGCCTCTGAAATAGTCGCTGTACTGTGTGGCAAGATATGGATTATCCACAATATTATCCGCCGTCGGCCATACCGCAGAGCAATCAGCTCCTGAAGAGATTGTGACAGAATACTGACTTCCTCTGTACTCTGTTCCACCCACATTCATCTTCAAAGTAGAATAGTACAAAGCTGATACAGAATTTTTGTTTCCATTCAGATCAAAGACAAGCGTATAAGAATTGGCCTTGAAACGAACATGAACTTCCGCATTGGTTCCATTCTCAATCACCTGTTCCCCGGTTGAATCCGCAGAACTGTATGTATATCCATCATATGTTTTTGCATGCTCAGATGCCTGCACCGTATCCGCCGAAACGGAAGTGCCTACCAGTTCTCCTCCAGAAACGGTTTCAGAATCCGCAAGATCAAATTTTCCTGTTTCCGGATTCTCCAGTTCAAAATAGATCGTATAAGAAGCGGTTCTCTCATCCAGTACCGGATACAGGGAAACATCTTTTGCTTCCATGACATAGGAAGAAAGAATCTCTCCACCGTTCTCAAGAGACCATCCCAGCTGTTTCTCTCCACCTCCCAGACGAACGCCAAGGTCAACCTCAGCTCCCTCCTCGTACGTCTTCGTATATTCCACAATGCCGTCCGCATTCAGATAATTGGCAAGATAAGTTTCCTCTGTATCAGAAACTTCCGGAACATCCTCGTTCTGAATTTCTGTGGTTTCCGAAGAACCCTCCTCATCTAATGCCTCAGTCGGTAAATCTTCCTCGGAATCACCAGATTCCTCTTCTACAGGAAGGTCCT
>JAUNAE010000585.1 GCA_030527765.1 Eubacteriales bacterium | reverse complement strand
CAATGACAGCTTTTACCCCCAATGCTTTTAAAACACTAGGAGCCTGTTCTCTGGAAGAACCGCACCCGAAGTTTTCTCCTGCCACAACGATGTCCCCGGCGTTTACCTTCTTGGCAAAATCCGGATCGAGAGATTCGAATGTATAAACTTTCATTGCCTCAATATCCGGAAGAAGCAGATACTGGGATGCGATAATCTGATCAGTATCTACGTCATTATGAAATTTCCAAACCTGATTACTCATTTCTATACCTCCATATATTAAATCATGCGATTCATTTCGTTAAAACATCAACGCATAAATTTGTTACATTAATCTATAGAATACTATATTTTGCAGAAACAGTAAAGAAAATACAAATATTTTTTCTTAATATATTAAGAAGAAACAAATTTTTATATGTTGACAAAACAATATTTAAATTATAGAATAGCCATTGTATCGAACAAAATATGGAAAATAGTTTTTAGAATAGAAAGTTTAAGAGGTTAATTATGGGAAAAGTTGCAATTGTTACAGATAGCTCCTGTATGACGATTGAAGAAGCCAAGAAGTTAGGTGTATACCTTCTTCCTATGTCCTTCACCATCGACGGAGAGGAATATTTTGAGGGACTTGATATGAGTGCCGAATTCTTTTATGAAAAATTAGCATCTGATGCAGAAATGTTCACATCCCAGCCTGCAGCCGGTGCCGTGATGGATTTATGGGACCAGGTATTGGAAGAATATGATGAGTTAGTCCATATTCCAATTTCCAGCGGTTTGTCCGGATCCTACGGTAATGCCTGTATCTATGCCCAGGACTATGATGGCAAGGTGGAAGTGGCAGACGTGAAGCGTATTTCTGTTCCTATGAGAGCAGCGGTGGAAGACGCAGTGACTTTGCGAGATCAGGGCTTATCAGCCAAAGAAATTCGTGATATCATCACCGGAGAAAATGAAAATTCTGTGGTATTCATTGCTGTTGATAATCTTGACCGCCTGAAAAAGGGTGGAAGAATCACACCGATGGCTGCCGCCATTGGGAATGTCTTAAAAATTCGTCCGATTCTTAAATATAATGGGAAGAGTCTTGATGGTTTTGCCAAGGTAAGAAGTTTGAAAAAGGCAAAACAGACAATTATACAGGCTCTTGAATCCAGCATGAGGGATATGGATGTACATACTCCTTCCGAGGTTAGAATCCAGGCTGCATGTACCTTTGGTTATGAGGGAAAAGATGAGTGGGTTGCTGACCTTAAGGCTGCATTTCCTGAGTTTGAGATTGAGTATGGAGATCTTCCGATGAATCTTTCCTGTCATATTGGAACAGGCGGTGTCGGTGGGGCCATTACAAAACGCCTTTCTAAATAAGGAGGATAAAAAATGAATCATTTACCAGGAGATCCTGTAATGCTTTACAGTGTCTTAAACACTAAACTGCGTGATCAGTATTCCAGTTTTGAACAACTTGCCGAGGATATGCATCTGGATAAGGAAGAGGTCCTTAATAAGCTGGCTTCCTTCGGTTTTGAATACGATGAACAATTAAATCAATTTCGATAAGATCAAAAAAGGATGTCAAGTTAATCTTGACATCCTCTTATCAGTTAAAATATGAAGTTATCTGTTATACTTCTGAAGTACTTCGACGATGGCGTCGGCAATTACTTTCCCACGATTTCTACTGTATCACGGCAGATTGCAAGTTCTTCATTAGTTGGAACAACCATAAGTTTGATTTTGGAATCTGGAGTGGAGATTACTCTTTCTTCACCGCGGAAGTCGTTTAATGCAGGATCGAATTCAGCACCGAGGAAGCTTAAGCGTTCTGCAATCTGTGCACGAACGTTGATATCGTTTTCGCCGATACCAGCTGTGAAAGCGATTACGTCAACACCGTTCATAGCAGCTGCGTAAGCACCGATATATTTAACTACACGGTAGCAGAATGCATCGAGAGCAAGTCTAGCTCTTTCGTTGCCAGCTGCAGCAGCA